>CAYLPO010000396.1:0-1980 GCA_964385575.1 uncultured Lachnospiraceae bacterium
TTCTGCGCGTGCCGTTTGACATGCGTTGCTGCGATTTGTACACGCTCAGCAGCCACAAGATTCACGGCCCGAAGGGCGTAGGCGCGCTCATCCACCGGCCTGGCGTCCGGCTGCTGCCCCGTCAGATCGGTGGCGGCCAGGAGGAGGGACTTCGCTCGGGCACGGAGAACACGCCGGGCATCGCGGGGCTCAGACGCATCTGATGATCGATGCCGGCATCTCGAATAAAAAGATCGAAACGAGGCTCGCCGAGGCGGGGCTCGTTCCTTCTGATATCACCGGGATCTGCGTTACACACGAGCACATCGATCACATCGCTGGTCTGCGGGTCTTTCTGAAGAAACATCCCACTGAGCTTTACGCTACGGAGGGAACGCTGAAGGGAATTGAGGAACGCTTTCCGGGCGAGGTGGATTCGAGCCTGTTTCGGGTCATTGAGCCGGACCACGAGTTTGCGGTCGGGGACCTTTCCGTCACTCCGTTTGCGGTGGAACATGATGCTGCGGATCCCTGCTCGTTTCGTGTGACCGACGGGGCGAGCAGCTTTGGACTGGCGACTGACCTGGGCAATTATTCGAGTTATACGGTGCGGAACCTGAGTGGTCTGGACTTCCTGGTGCTGGAGGCGAACCACGATGTGCGCATGCTGGAGCTGGGCCCGTATCCGTATCCGCTGAAGCGACGGATCATGAGTGATCTGGGCCATTTGTCCAATGAAGCGGCCGGAGACCTTCTGGCCGAAGTCCTGAATGAGAAGATGAACACCCTGCTCCTGTGCCATCTGAGCAAGGAGAATAACTATCCCGATCTGGCCAGGGCCGCGGTCCGGGTCGAAGCGGGAGAGCAGACGGATCCGGAGCGCCTGACGGGGCTCGACATCGTTTCCGCGCCGCGGGATGAGATGTCACCGTTCTTTTATTTCTGAATTCTTATTTCTCTCTTATTTCTATAGCAAAAATAAATACATCTTGTGGTTGTTTGTGCTATACTACACCAAGTATGCTCATAAGGGGGATTCTGCGCTTTTTTTGACGGACACCCCATAATTGGAGACCACATGTTTAATGATCTGTCCGTAACACGATATCTGCTTCGCTCGCCGAAGATTCATGAGAGTGTGACGTTCGCCTTCCTATCCGATCTGCATGGGGCGGAATTCGGCCCCGGGAACCGGCGGCTGCTTCGTGCTGTGGATCATTATCACCCGGATGCGGTACTGATCGGCGGAGATATGCTGGTCGAACGCTATGAGGATCCTCTGCGGGTTCCGATCCGGCTTCTCAGGAGTCTGGCCGGACGTTATCCGGTATTTGCGGCGAACGGAAACCATGAGCATCGCCTGGAGTACATCCCGGCAGAAGACGCATATCCCGTTTTTGCGGAGCAGAGCGCGGCCGGCGCCGAAGAGGCGGTGCGGGATCAGCTGAACCACGAAGCAGGAAGTGAGCAGATCTCCGGCCCCAGTCTGAAATATGTTTATGACCGGGCAGTGAAAAAAGCGGGCGTTCAGGTCCTCATTAATGAAAGCACGGTCTTCGAAAAGGGCAGAACGAAAGTGCGTATCTGGGGACTGGATCTGGAGAAAGAGTTTTTTCCGCGCGGAAAGAATATCCGGATGCCGGAAGGCGTCATGGATTACTATCTGGGCGAAAAGCCGGAGGATGCATGCTATGATCTTTTGCTGGCGCATCATCCGAATTATCTGGAAGAATATGCCGGGTGGGGCGCGGATGCGGTTCTGTCCGGACATATTCACGGCGGCGCGGTCCGGCTGCCGGGGATCGGGGGGCTGCTGTCCCCGAACTTTACGTTCTTCCCGCGTTATTCGAAGGGGAGATATACGAAAGGGACCTGTGACATGATCGTCAGCGCGGGGCTCGGGACGCACTCCTTTAAACTGCGTCTGAACAACCCGCCGGATCTGGATGACTATAAAGATGTGCATGCTGTATTTTTTTATAAATTCAACCATTTCATCAC
>CAYLPO010000397.1:0-211 GCA_964385575.1 uncultured Lachnospiraceae bacterium
TCCTTTCCTTTATATAAAGTGTGAATGAATTCAAACAAATTCCAAGCAACAGAGAAAACGGAAGTAATAAGAAAACCGCTTCCGCTTCGTCCATATTTTAACACAAAAATAATTAGTGAATACAGAGCATTCGACTAAAAAAAATAAAAATCCTCATAAATAATTACAATGAAACGAACAAAATAACACATCAAAAAGGTAGGTTTATATC
>CAYLPO010000397.1:265-1979 GCA_964385575.1 uncultured Lachnospiraceae bacterium
AGGAGGATTGCAATAAAGTAGACCTTGTCTACTCATAGAAAAGTATAATATACTCATAACATATTATATAGATAAAGTCTGACAATAGAGCAGACCTTATAATTATTGCCAGGAGGAAAATGCTATTATGAAAATGAATATGAAACAGTGGGTCGCCGACACCATCGCCGCCGAAAAGAAGAAGGGCGTTCCGGTCCTTTCCTTCCCCAGCATTCAGCTGATGGGCTGCACCGTGAGAGACCTGGTCTATGATCCCGATCTTCAGGCGAAGGGCATGAAACTTGTCGCGGACCGCTGCAATACCGGCGCCTCCGTGTCCATGATGGACCTCTCTGTCGAGGCTGAGGCGTTCGGCGCGGAGATCGCGCTTACGGACGACGAAGTGCCCACCGTCGTAGGCGCTCTTCTGGTGGAGCCGGAGGACGCGGATGACCTGCAGGTCCCCGAAGTGGGCGCCGGCCGCACCGGCCTTTATATCGAGGCCATCGGCAAGGTCATGGACATGATCACCGACCGCCCCGTGTTCGCGGGAGTCATCGGTCCGTTTTCGCTGGCAGGCCGGCTGATGAGCATGACCGAGATCATGGTGAACTGTTACGAGGAGCCCGAGATGGTCGAGACCACGATGGAAAAGACCACCGAGTTCCTGATCAAGTATATTCAGGGCTATAAGGATATCGGAGCGAATGGCGTTGTGATCGCGGAGCCTGCCGCGGGCCTGATGAGCGCTTCTCTGAGTGAGGAGATGTGCTGGCCTTACGTGAAGCAGATCGTCGACGCGGTCCAGGATGACGAGTTCGCCGTGATCCTTCACAACTGCGGAAACGCCGCGAACCTGATGCTGCCCGAGATGGCTGCGGTCGGCGCTTACGGCTATCATTTCGGAAATGCTGTCAACATGAAGGAGATCGTGGAAGGCATGCCCGCAGACGTCCTGGTGATGGGTAATGTCGATCCCGCGAATGCCTTCCGTAACGGCACGCCCGAGAAGGTCCGCGAGCAGACGCTGGATAACCTGAACAACTGCACCGAGGGCCACCCGAACTTTATCATTTCTTCGGGCTGTGACATTCCTCCGGCGTCGCCGTGGGAGAACATCGACGAGTTCTTCAAAGTTGTCGACGAGTGGTACGCCGCGAAGTAAGGCGTCCGTCGGGAAACCGTTGTAAAGAACGGTTCTGAGAAAACAGCATGAAAAAGCGCCCCGGCCTCGGCCGGAGCGCTTTTTGTGTTTCGGTCATATGCGTGCCCGGAACGTCCGGGAGCATCAGCGGGATCAGGCCTGCTTCAGCTTCGTGACAGCCTTCTCCATCAGAGGGAAGAAGACGCCGCCCACGACATTGCCCAGCGTGATGATCAGGATCCTGCCGAGCGACGGTCCGAAGTTCGAAGTGAAGATGCCGGACACCCACCAGTAGTACATGTCGGCGACGCTGTGCTCGGTGCCGCAGAGGATGAAGATCATGACGCCCAGGAAGAGCGAGAAGCACTTCAGCAGCGGGTGGTCCAGCTTCGCGAAGCCGTTTACGGCGATGAAGATGAAGACGTTGCAGAGGATGCCCAGCACGAACAGCGAGAGCAGGTTCGCGTTCATCTTACCCGTGACGAGGCCTTCGGCGGCGGCGTTGATGCCGGTCTCGCCGCAGATGCCGGTCAGGTGCTCCAGACCTGCCAGAAGACCGGTGCCGAGAAGGTTTCCGATCCAGATGATGAT
>CAYLPO010000398.1:0-1977 GCA_964385575.1 uncultured Lachnospiraceae bacterium
ATTATACTCTCTTAAAAATCATATGAAAATACCCTATATAAATAACTGCACCCATATGAAGGTAACAATTGAAACGGAACGACTAATCCTCAGAAATCTTGTTCCGGAGGACTGTGAAGAGGCTTTTAAATGGTGTGGAGATCCGAAGGTGAATACCTACATGATCTACACTTTGTATCATAGCGCAGAAGATGTTAGATCCTGGATTGAGAGCCAGAATCAGGATGATCCGGAAACCTGCGATGTGGGATTTGTCCTGAAAAGCACCGGTGAGCTGATCGGCAGCGGCGGCATGTATTCAAATCCGGATCGGGATGTCTGGACAATAGGGTATAACCTTCGTGCTGATATGTGGGGAAATGGCTATACGGTGGAGGCTATTCAGGCTCTGATCGAGCATATAAACAGCTTTCGCCCCATCAGAGTGATCGAAGGGGAGTTTGCCGTGGAGAATCATAACAGTCAGTCGGTCATGGAAAAGCTGGGAATGGTATATGATCGTGATGCGGAGTATGAGAAGATGGATGGAAGCGTTCGTTTTGCCGCAAAGGTTTACAGGAAGCTTCTTAGAAAATAATTTTATTTTCCCTGTTGACCCTCACGTCTCGTCATAGGGTAAGCTGTGCACATCAGGAGGAAAACCATCATGAAAACAGTGAAAGAAGTATCAGACCTTACAGGTATCTCCGTGCGCACACTGCATTACTATGACGAAATCGGTCTTTTCAAACCGACTGAAGTCTCCGATGCAGGATACCGGCTTTATGACGATGAAGCCCTGGCAAAACTTCAGCAGATCCTTATTTTCCGGGAACTGGATCTGCCGCTGGCGGATATCCGCATCATAATGGAACATCCTGATCTTGATTACACGCAGATCCTGGAGAGGCAGCGGAAACTGCTCAAACTGAAAAGGGAGAGGCTGGACCGTATCATCTCTTCGATCGAGAACATGCTGAAGGGAGATCAGAACATGGACTTTACGGTATTTGACGAGACAGAGATCAAAACGATGTTCGCGGATATGCTGGCGAACATGAATGAGGCACAGAGGCAGATTTTTATTGACCACTATGGCAGCATTGAAGCCTGGGAACAGCATATGATTGAACGTGCCTCTGACGAGGATGCCCAGAAGAACTACGCCAAAGTGATTGAGTGGTACGGCAGCAAGGAGGCAGCTATGGCTTCCGTGAAAGAACAGCCGAAATCGGAAATAATCACGGCTTATCAAAAGCGGATCGGTGAGATCCAGAGGAAGATTTCTGATATGCGGGGGACGGATGTGAATGACTTTGCTGTGAGACAGCTGGTTGGGGAGTATGACTTCGTAGCGAAGCAACTGTACCAGATCGAAGATCCGAAACTCATGATGCTGGATATCGCAAACGGATACCGGGAGAATGAGGCGATGCGCAGGGGTTTTGATTCCGTTTACGGTGAAGGAGCCGCAGCGTATATCGGAGAAGCGATCATAGCGTTTTATCAACCAAAAGATTGATATCAGACATTACCTGGTATCGTTTGTTTCGAACATAAAAAACCCGTCTCTTATCCTCCGTGATAGAGAGGCGGGTTTTCCATATAGGTGGAGTCGTATCAGGTTTAGAAGATGCACTGAACCAGCTGAAGGTCTATGGGCACCGAGGACTGGGTGGCTTCTAAATAATTACTAAAATGCCTCTTAGCTTATGCAAAGTCAGGAGGCATGTTTCTTAACCGATATATTCAGAGAGCCCTCCGCAGATCAGCCGGGTAGCTGTCGCGATCAGGTCCTCTATCGGCATTTTCTTTCCATCTTTGACCCACTGACGATAGAGGATCGTAGTGATCGGTGAAAAAAAGGCGAAGACCAGGTTGTCCTATATGCTATAAAACTGCACTATTCCATCCAGACTATCACATCTTCGTCAAAATGCTCTGGGTCTTCCATCCATAGGAGCAGAAGTTGCATGATTCCGCCGGAGTAGAAGTATG
>CAYLPO010000399.1:0-1972 GCA_964385575.1 uncultured Lachnospiraceae bacterium
CATAAGTCTGTGAAACTTTTAAGCAGAAAGCCCATCGCAGAGGCATGTTCCGCACGAGCGCCGGTCACTTCGGGCCGGCATTGATCTTGTCGAACATGTCGCGAGCGTGGATCCGGTTCAGCGCACGGGCCAGTTTCGCCTTCGTGGCGTCGAACTCATGCGCGCTCTGCTTCGAGAGCATGGCTGCGCGGGCCTCGCGGGCCGCCTCCTCGGCGCGGTTCCGGTCGATATCTTCCGGCCACTCCGCGGAAAGCACGAGGACCGAGACCTCGTTATTCTCCACCTTCATGACGCCGGTCGACACGATGACCACCTTCTGAGGCGCGTTCTCGTGTTCCCGATAGAGGACTTCGCCCGGGTCGATGGCCATGATGCAGTTCACATGATGCGCCATGACGCCGTAGAGCCCTTCCTCGGTCGGCACCATCAGTGACGCACAGGGGCCGTCATAGAAGGGTTCGTCCGCTGATAAGATTTGTAAACGGAATTCCGCCATAATAACACCTGTTATTAAATCTCGCCGCGCTCGATCTTCTCCGCCTTCGCGATGGCGTCGTCGATCGTGCCGACATTGTAAAACGCCATCTCCGGCAGACCATCCAGCTCGCCGTCAATGATCATGCGGAAGCCCCGGATGGTCTCCTTCAGAGGCACATACACGCCGGGCACGCCGGTGAACTTCTCACCCACGAAGAACGGCTGCGACAGGAAACGCTGGATCTTTCTGGCGCGCAGAACGGTCTGCTTATCTTCTTCGCCCAGCTCGTCCATACCCAAGATGGCGATGATATCCTGCAGATCCTGATACTTCTGCAGGATCTCCTGCACGGAACGGGCCACATCATAGTGTTCCTTGCCCACGATGTCCGCCTCCAGCAGTCTGGAGGTCGAAGCCAGCGAGTCGACAGCGGGGTAAATACCCTGCTCGGCGATCTTTCGGCTCAGAACCGTGGTCGCATCCAGATGCGAGAACGTGGTCGCGGGAGCCGGGTCGGTCAGGTCATCTGCGGGGACGTAGACCGCCTGCACGGAGGTGACGGATCCGTTCACGGTGGAAGCGATCCGCTCCTGCAGCTGGCCCATCTCGGATGCCAGCGTGGGCTGGTAACCCACGGCCGAAGGCATACGCCCGAGCAATGCCGAGACCTCCGAACCTGCCTGCACGAAACGGAAGATGTTATCGATGAACAGCAGGACCTCGCGGTGTTCGACGTCACGGAAATACTCCGCCATGGTCAGGCCGGTCAGGCCGACGCGCATACGGACGCCGGGCGATTCGTTCATCTGTCCGAATACCAGCGCGGTCATGTCGGAGACGCCGGAGGCCTTCATCTCGTTCCAGAGGTCATTGCCCTCGCGGCTGCGCTCGCCGACGCCGGCGAAGATCGAATACGCCGCGTGCTCCATACCCACGTTATGGATCAGCTCCTGGATCAGAACGGTCTTACCGACGCCGGCGCCGCCGAAGAGGCCGATCTTACCGCCCTTCGGGTACGGCTCCAGCAGGTCGATGACCTTGATGCCGGTCTCCAGGATCTCGATCGCGGGGCGCTGGTCCTCGAACTTCGGCGCGCTGCGGTGGATGGTCCAGCGCTCATTGTCCGCGGGCACCGGTGCGCCGCCGTCAATGGGCTCGCCCAGAACGTTAAACACACGCCCGAGCGTGGCTTTTCCGACCGGAACGCGGATACCGTCGCCGGTGTCGACCACGTCGAGGCCGCGCTTCAGGCCGTCGCTTTCCGCCAGCATGATGCAGCGGACCACGCCGTCGCCTTCGTGATGGGACACTTCCATGGTGAGTCTCTCACCCTTCACGTTCACGGTGAGGGCCTGACGGATGGGCGGCGTCGCGCCGTCCTCAAACTTCACGTCCACGACGGGACCCGAGACTCTGATGATCTTTCCGATATTTGCCATGGAGATTCCTCCTAAAGTCTGTTATTTCTTCTGCTGCGCCTTCGCACCCGAGGAG
>CAYLPO010000400.1:0-961 GCA_964385575.1 uncultured Lachnospiraceae bacterium
AGATCGTCGAAGGCAGCTTCGCGTGCTACACGAAGAAGGTCCTGGTCGAGCAGAAGAAGGCGCTGCCCGACGAGGATACGCAGCCGGCAGAGCTTTAATTCCATCAGGTCTGTCGCCCGCGCGAGCGGGCTGAAGACAAGGGCATCCCGTCGCCCTCTCGGGATGCTCTTTTTTTGTGCACGGATCGGGACGGCCGATCCGGTTTTTCGCATTGCGGCTTATCCAGCGGGCGCGGATGGGGTATAATCGAAACGAGATGAAGATCGGACCTGACTCTGTTGTTGCCCGGTAAGATTCCGGCGGTTCCGTACCTTTCAGAAAGGAGCCTCACATGCACGAATTCAAACCTGTTTCCGAACGGATGCAGCTCATGCAGCGGAAGATCCGCGACCGCACGCTGCAGATCGATGCCGAACAGGCCATGATCATCACGAATACCTGGAAAAAACATGAAGCGATGCTTCCTTACCTGCGCCGCCCGCTGGTGCTGAAAGCCATCTGCGAACAGATGACGGTGCGCGTGGAAGACTGGGAGATGATCGTCGCAAACATCGGAAAGAATTTCTGCGGCAGCGTCGTCCGGCCCGACTGGGAGGGCTCGGGCTGGTATCTGCCCATGGTCGATTCCGGGCTGTGGCAGATCGCGGAGGACGGCCTGTACCGAAACCCGGAAGGTGAAGGCCTGAAGCTGGCCATGGCGCCCGAGGACGTGGAACTGTTCCGATCCATCGACTCATATTGGAAAGGGAAGACGTACGACGAGATCGCCCGCTCCTGGATGCCGCAGGGCTACGAGGAACTGGCAGCCATGGAGTGCGCAGCGACCCGGCCCGGATCGCCGATCCTGCCGACACCGACCGGCCACCTGACACCGGGTTATCAGAAGATCATCAATGTCGGATATGGCGCCATCCGGAAGCAGGCGCAGGACTGGCTGGACGCACACGTGAACGACCTGATG
>CAYLPO010000400.1:971-1964 GCA_964385575.1 uncultured Lachnospiraceae bacterium
CACATAACACACCAATATAAAAAATTAAACTACAAAACGCTCAACCGAAATGCCAAAACTCGACATGGATTTGATCTTACTTAACGAGTTTCTGGAACAGCTGAACAAGATGGGCGAGGACGCGCAGAAAGTCATGTTCTACCAGGCGGTCGTCTGGGTCTGCGACGGCGCGGTCACGCTGCTGAAGCGCTACAGTGCGAAGTGCCTCGAGAAGGCGGAGGATCAAACGGACCCGGAGCGGAAGGCGGAACTGCTGTCCATGGCGGACTCGCTGGCCTGGATCAGCGAGAACCCCTGCCGGCATTACCGCGAGGCGCTGCAGGCGGCGATCACCTATCTGCATCTGATCCTGTATTCGAACATCACGGACGTGGCGTCCCTCGGCCGTATCGACCAGTACACCTGGTTACATCACGATGGAGCAGGCGCAGGAGATGATGGACTGCTACTTCATGAAGATCAACTCCGTCTACGGCGCCTATGTGCCCGAAGCCGCACGGATCATCGGTCTGGGGAACACATTCCTGCACAATACGATCGGCGGCGTCGACCCGGACACCGGAGAGGACGCTTCGAACCCGGTCACGTACATGGTCCTCGAGTCGCTGGCCAGGCTCCGCCTGCACGATCCGACGGTCTCGCTGCGCGTGAATAAGAACACGCCTGACGAACTCTGGGATCTGGCCATCGAGACGCAGAAGATGGTCGGCGGACTGCCGCTGCTGCAGAACGATGAGGTCATCATCCCCGGCCTGATGAAGGAGATGGGCTTCTCGCTGCGCGATGCCAGAAATTATGCGATCATCGGCTGCCAGGAGATCACAGGTTCCGGCTGCGATTACTCCGCGGCAAACGGGGAAGCCCCGCCGGATCGCGTTTGTGATCTGCTGCGCCAACTACATTCTGGATTCGGTCATTTCACTGGCAGCCATGGCTTCGAACGTGTACGTTCAGGACCTGGCAGACAGTCCGGACGAGATGAAGGCGACCATA
>CAYLPO010000401.1:0-1960 GCA_964385575.1 uncultured Lachnospiraceae bacterium
ATATTGCAGTAAAAGGAAGGAGAATTTATAAGCGTTCACTTATAAACCGGAAAAATGAAAATGAAAAAACTCGCTCTGTTCTTACTCTCTGTACACAGTATAACCGCCTGATTTGAAGAAATAAGAGAGAAGCTGTGAAAGATCAAAGAAACGTTTATGAACAAATTATGAACGTGCCGCAGTGATCCGCTTCGCCTCCAGATAATAGCGCTTATCGTTCGCCTGTCCCATGGAAAATGTCTTTCTGGGCAGCTTTCCGTCAAAGACGACCGAGGAGAAGAAACCTTCCTTATCGATGGAAGGCAGAATAAAGCCCACATTTCCGCGCTGATTGCCCAGACTCCGCACCACATTCGCACCGTGGATATAATCAATACGCCCGCCGTGCTCTGCCGTGTAATGATCCAGAAAGTGCTGCAGCGTGGCAATAGGCAGATGCGTGTCGGGGTTCGGGACCGTGATCATGCCCTCGTGTCCTTCGTAACAGTAGCCGAAAGAGTGACCTTCACCAAGCCCGAAATACGAACCGGGGTAAAATGCGGTCAGCGCCCTGAGAAGACTCTCCGGGTCGGTGTCAAAGACGACACGGTTGATGGCGTCGAAGACCAGCGAATCGTCATAGATGTTCCCGAATTCTACGAGTGAATAGCGTGCGTAAGGCTCATCCGGGGTGCCTTTCGCGATGGCATAGACTTCCTTTGCGGCAGCCAGTGAGTGATTGCCGTCACCGACTGCGAACAGCAGCGGGGAAAGTCCTTCGGTCCCGAAACGCTCGTTAAACCGGTTTGCGTCCGCCAGGACCGACAGCGCGCGGGCAACCTGCTCTTTCTGTTTTTCCGTCAGCAGATAACCGCGGATGGATCCGCCGCGTTCCATCAGGTCAAAGTGATAGACCATCTGCATCTCGCTTTGGCATGTGCCAGCGGCTCGATGACTGTTTTTCCGGGATCGTCGATCAGCATCAGAACATGGGGCAGCTCGATGCTGGAGCCCATGCGGATCGCGACGCGCGGAGGAAGCCGCTTCGGGACGACGGCTTCCGTGGCCCGGATCAGCCCGTTCGCGTTCTCGGAGTAGTCATACTGTTCCAGGTCGATCGCGCCGATCAGGCCGGGGCGGATGAGACCGTCCGCCAGCCGCCGCTCGACATAGATCAGAGCGTCCGGATAGCAGTGAAACAGATCTGCCTCCAGATATTCGTTCATGGTCCGGTGGATGTTTTCGATGCGCGTACCTGTGTCCTCACGGTCGAGCCAGATCTCGGGCAATGTCACGCGCAGCGTCGAAGGCGCATCTCCGACATACGCTTCCACCCGCTCCCAGTAATCCGGCTGAGATGTGAACTGGTCGCATGCCACGACGCTCCATTTGCTCATGTCGCAGCCGTCCGGGACCAGGATATCCGCGGGGCGAAAGCCGAGTTTTGACCAGAGATCGGCCATGCGCTCATCCTCCAAACTCTGAAAAATCATAGTAAATAAGAAGTATCTTTGTTACAATAGCAAAGATAAGAAAAGGGTTCAATGCCGCTTTTCTGCTTTTTTGCGTTTTTAAACCGTGTTTTTAAGATGACGGAGGATCCCAGATGTCAAAACAGAACCCTGTGGTAACGATCGAGATGGAAGACGGCGGCGTGATCCGCGCCGAGCTGTATCCCGACATTGCCCCGAACACCGTTAATAACTTTATCAGTCTGGTCCGGAAGGGCTTTTATAACGGACTGATCTTTCATCGGGTCATTCCCGGATTCATGATCCAGGGCGGCTGCCCGGACGGGACCGGCATGGGCGGACCCGGCTATGATATCCGCGGCGAGTTCGCCATGAACGGATTTCAGAATGACCTGAAACATGATCCCGGCGTTCTGTCCATGGCGCGTTCCATGCATCCGGATTCGGCCGGCTCCCCTGACCGGAGCCCTGACCCGCGATGCTGGCGATGCTGCGGGCACGTATGACAT
>CAYLPO010000402.1:0-1958 GCA_964385575.1 uncultured Lachnospiraceae bacterium
CATACAGGACCGTAAAGCCGCAGTCCCTGAAGAACTGCTCGATCTCTTTCGTCCGGAAGGCTTTCGAGATCGGAGAGATCGGGAAGCCCCCGAACAGCGTCTCCTCCACATCGTGGTTGCCGTAAACAGCATATACGCCGAACCTGGACTGCAGGCCGCGCAGCGCCGCCGCATACTCCTCAGGGTTCTTCAGAGCCGGATAGGAACTGGTCAGAATATCCCCTGCGATCAGGACGACATCCGGCTGTTCCTGATTCATCAGCTCCACCATCCTCCGGATGGTCTCCGGCTTTGAGTTCACGCTCATGTGCAGGTCCCCGATCAGCGCAATCCTGAGCTTGTGATCCGCGCCCAGCGGCTTCTCTGATTCCAGAGACAAATGAGTCAGGATTGTATGCTGTGCGTGCACCATACCGTATGCCATCGTCCCGAGACCGACAACCGTTGACACGGCCAGAATCACGCCTGCCCCGTGGTAAAACCTTCTTCTGCGGATCCGTTCAATAATAAAGGTGAGAACGGAGAGATTCAGCATACACATGATGAAATAGACATCGAAGCCGAGCCAGATATTTCCGTACGCCTGCAGGCGGAACTTGAACGGGTTGTCCGGCAGAAGCGCCCCCAGGACGGGCAGCATTGTAAGGCAGGCAAAAACAGCCAGCACCGCGATGCAGATATTTCTTCTCGCTTTTCCCGGCGCAAGGACCGAGTACAGGCAGGCCCTGATCCCCACCATCAGAATGATATGCATGATAATATAGAAAGAAACCGAAATTAGTGGATTCATGCCGTTCTCCTTTTCCCCTCAATTTTGCTGCAGAGCTGCGGCAGGCTCCTCCTTCTCTTTCTTCACCTCAACCGCTCCGGGCGTCATATTCGGATGCACCTGCGAATAGACGAGGTCTCCCGCAAACAGAGCGGCCAGTACGATGCAGATCCCGATCAGGATCTTCGGCTTCACCTTCGAGAGAAGGAAATCGAAGATGGGCGCAATCAGATAGACGACAATACAGCATCCCACGCCGAAGACCAGAAGCCCCTCCGCGCAGATTCTGCCGTGCAGATTCAGAAAATAGCCGTCGTAGGACCACCATCTCTCATGGAACTTCATCTCCAGATACCACGCCGAAAAGTATTCCAGCGTTCCGCAGAGCAGGATGGATGTGAAAAACTCGGCAACCGGGTTTGAGCGGAAACGGCTGCAGATCAGCAGCACCACGACACCGCCCGACCCGTAGATCGGCAGCCAAGGTCCGTGCAGCACGCCCCTGTTGGCAACTTCGCCCGTCTGCATGAAATGCAGCGCCAGCTCCCAGCTCCAGCCGATCATCGAGAACACGATAAAGAGCAGAAACAGCGTCCACAGCGAATAACTGCGCATAAAAGAGAAATGCCCGAGCCGGTGGATCTCCTTCGTTCTCCACCTGGGGTTCAGCCTCTGCGGATATGCCAGCCCGTCCATGCTTTTCTTCAGGTCCTGGATCACATACTTGCGGCCTTCCAGGTCATCATGCTGCTTCTTGAGCTCCAGAGATCCGATCCACAGGCCGAACCAGTCGGAAATCCGTTTCTGCCAGAGGCTCAGTTCCACCCGCTCTTCGAGCAAAAGCGTCACCTCATCCACGACGTCAAAATAGGTCTCCAGGAGCAGAATCTTGTCCGCTTTCTCAAACAGGTACCGGTCGTCCAGGAGTTCCGTCCCCGGGATTCCCGCCTCTACGGCCTGTTCGCGGACGCGCACATAGAATTCCGTGTAGCAGGCCATCCTGTACGGGGCTCCGTAAAACATATCCGAAAAGCCGAACGTGAAAATACTTAAGATCTGCCAGCCGATCAGCGTCAGCTGAAACTCAAACAGTTCCATCTTGTGGCCGTCCATCATCTTTCTGGACAGCGTGACGGTTTCGGCCGGAGTCATGTCCGGATTCTCGGCCACGATATAGGGGACCGCAAAA
>CAYLPO010000403.1:0-770 GCA_964385575.1 uncultured Lachnospiraceae bacterium
AGCCCCAGGGGCCTCAGTGTGGCCCCATGAACACAGACAACCCGTATAGTTCAGCAGTATGGAGCAGCATTCACTGTATGGAGTGATAAACTAAGTTACTCAGCGCAAAGCCTCACATCATTTTTAAGTGCATCTGCAGTGACAATGCAGCACATTGATTTAGGAGGGCAGGTATAAAACAAATAAAGAAAAGTCAGTTATATCTTCTCCTGCGCCTTCGCACCCGAGGAGATCTCGGTGATCTCCTGCGTGATGGCGCCCTGTCTGACGCGGTTATACTGCAGCGTGTACTCCGCCAGGATCTCTTCCGCGTTCGAATTCGCCGCGTCCATGGCCATCATGCGCGCATTCTGCTCGCTGCAGAAGCTCGTGACCATGGCGCTGTAGATGTAACCGACGATCGTCAGCGGGATGATCTTGTCCATCACCGCCTCACGGGACGGGATGTACTCGAACGTGGCCTCATCGCGGTCATTCTCTTCCTTGACTTCCTCTTCTTCCTCGTCATCCATGAAGTAGCTGCGCGAGAAAGGAATGACGCGGTCGCAGATGGTCTCCGAGACCAGGCCGTTCTTGATATCCGTGTAAATGATATACAGACGGTCAAAGACGCCGTTCTCGAAATCATCCTGGAGTTTGACCGTGATCAGTCTGGCCCGGCCGATGGTCGGGTCCTGCGGACTAAAATCAAAATCTTCCGCCACGCGATAGCCGTGGTGCGTAAGATACGCTTTTCCGTTCTCGCCGATGGCGTAGAAGATCATGTCCTC
>CAYLPO010000403.1:780-1949 GCA_964385575.1 uncultured Lachnospiraceae bacterium
ACGAAGGGCACATAGGGGCTGGACTGCTTGCCGGTCCACAAAGCGACGTTGTTGACGCCGGACATGCGCGACGAGCCGACGCCCATCGTGCCCTTTTCGGCGATCATCATCACCCGCTTGTCGGGGTGCTGCTTCTGCAGCGCGACCGCCTCTTTCAGGACGCTGCGGTTGAAGTTGCACGCCAGCCCCTTGTCCGAAGTAAGCACCAGGCAAGCCCAGGTCTTTCCTTCGGGCAGCTCCTCGTCGACCGGCGTGATGTACTTGCTGTTCACGCCGCTGACGCGGGCGAAGAGGCGCTTGATCTCCTCGCGGAGACCGTTATAGTACGGCCGCGTGGCCTCCATCTCCTGACGGGCTTTCCGCAGCTTCGTCGAGGAGATCAGGTACATGGCGTTCGTGATCTTCTGCGTGTCCTTGACGCTCTCTATGCGGTTTTTGATCTCCTGCAGTGTCGCCATTCTTTACGCCTCGGCACGGGCCTTCTCTCTCATAAACACATCCAGATAATCTCTGGAGGCTTTCAGGATCGCGTCCGTGATGAACTGATTCAGCTGGCCTTTCGCCTCGATCTCGTCGCAGGCCTCCTTCGCGTGGATCTCCACGTAGCGGATCAGGCCGTCCTTAAACTCGCCCATCGAGTCCAGCGGCACATCCTGCATGACGCGGTTCAGCGCCGCGGTCAGGACCGTGACCTGCTGGTGCTGGCTCAGCGGGTGATACTGCGGCTGGCGCAGAAGGCGCATGAGTCCCGCGCCGTAGGTCAGCTGGCGCTTCGTGGTGTCGTCCAGATCGCTGGAGAACTGCGTGAACACTTCCATCTCGCGGTACTGCTCGAGATCCAGCTTCATGCTGCCGGTCGCCTTCTTTACGGCTTTCGTCTGGGCGTCGCCGCCGACACGGGAGACCGAAAGACCGACATTCACCGCGGGCCGCTGGCCCGAGAAGAACAGATTACTCTCGAGGTAGATCTGTCCGTCCGTGATCGAAATGATGGTCGTCGGAATGTACGCGGATACGTCGCCCGCCTGGGTCTCAATGATCGGCAGCGCCGTAATGCTGCCGCCGCCCAGGTCGTCCGCGAGCCTCGCAGCGCGTTCCAGGAGACGCGAATGCAGGTAGAAAACGTCTCCGGGATAAGCCTCACGTCCGGGCGGGCGGCCCAGCAGAAG
>CAYLPO010000404.1:0-1945 GCA_964385575.1 uncultured Lachnospiraceae bacterium
CTCATCTCCCTGCTGGACATTTCCGAGGTTGATCACCGCATTCGCAGGCGTTCTGCAGATCGCATTCCCGTTCAGCGTGACCAGCGTGCCTTGATAGCCTTCCTCATATTCTGCGAAATCATCCTCGACATCGTCCAGATTACAGCCCAGAGCCATACCGCCGTCCGCGAAGCTTCTCACTTCAACCGCGGGATCCGTGATCGTCAGATCAAAATTCTTACAGAGGATACCGTAGCAGATGCAGTCACCCTCATCGCTGAAGTCATCATATGCCGCAACCGCGACATTGACCGCCGTATTCTCGGCACGCAGAGTTCCCTCCGGCGTAACGCCGGTGACAGTCCCTCCGGTATGAATATCGACCGCCAGGTCACTGTTGCGAAGCTCCAGGTCTTCATCGGTATAGATCCCGGTGGCAATGAAGATATACGGGCAATCCATGTTCAGCTGCACCGCGGAATCTTCGATCTCCGCCCGGGCCGCGTAAACCCCCATGAAATGGCTCGCGTAGATCTCCTCGTTCGGTTCGGCTGACGCGGTATACGATACATTCGAACCATTCGTAATGAACAGCTCTCCCGATGCGCTCAACCCGGTCATGCCCGCCACATGCGCGCTGATCTCCGGATCCGCGTTCGCCTGAATCGCAACATTGGAGTGATCCAACATCATAGTTCCACCCGACTGAAGAATGTTCTTCGTGGCAATACCCACGCTGATGTGCGGCGCGTGCGCGTCGACCGTCAGGTCTGCTCCGTTCAGAAACAGATTGCCGGAAGCATAGAGCGCAGATCCGTACACTTCGAGATCCAGTGTATTTCCTTCCTCGATCAACATGTTCTGCGCTACGATGCCGTCACCGTAGTTTTCGAGAGTCTGGTCGATCGTGACATCGATATCAATGAGGAGATCTCCGATGATCCGGATGGCATTCGTGCCGTTCGTGACTGTAAGGCTGCCGTCGCCGATGAAATTCACCACGGGCGCTCCGTTCTCTTCCTCTACACCAGTAAAATAGTAATCGAAGGGAATGCCGCTGGCATTATACTCCGGGTCATAATAGGTGTTCATGATCCGGTTTTCCCCGACGAACGTGACATTGTACTCTTCCGGTTCCGGATGATCATACACCATACCGATCCCCACGTTCGGTGCCAGCATTACGCCGCCCATGAAGTGAGAATTATCATAGTCAAGATCCGTGATGGTGATATCTCTGCCGTTCTCATCAAACGCTACCGTTCCGCTTCCCAGCTGATATCCGTCCCCGATATCGACCGAAGCCAGATCCAGCGTTTCGCCGGGTTCAACGGCATATTCTCCCACATAGAAGACCGGTTTTGCGATATCACGGTTATCCGCATCCAGCTGTCCGGCCTCGGAAGCCGTTTCACTGCCGTCCAGACCGGTGACGAGACAATAGAAGTCCAATGCAGCGCTCAACTGCTGCGTCGAAGGAACCACCAGTGTATCCGTGTGCGCAGACGATCCTTCCAGAATGAATTCATTTCCTACCTGGTCAACCATGATCCACTGATAGGACGCAACCGCCTCCGGATGATCCACTTCCACGGAAAACGTAGCACCCTCCGGATACGAAACCATGACATCTTCAGGCTGGCTGATAATCGCAGGTGAAACATCCGAACTCGCCGGCTGGGTCTGATCCTGTGAACCATCCGACTGACCGCCGCAGGCTGACAGAAGTAATGCGAGGGAAATGACGAGGCCGAAAACGATTGGAACAAAAACTCTGACCTTTGCTTTCATGTGTTCCTCCTTCCTAATGGGAACAGCAAGGCAGGGGCCCGCCACATTTCGTGACTACGTTTTTATCATATAATCCGCCCGTTTATCTGACAATAATAAAATAGTTAAACTATCACTCTGGCTGCCGCACATTCGTAAGGCTGATAGGTCCCTGCGGCTTCCGTCCGGCCCAGAT
>CAYLPO010000405.1:0-1929 GCA_964385575.1 uncultured Lachnospiraceae bacterium
CTTCTGCTCCAGTTTCTTTCCGAACAGGCCGCCGATGATGTTCTGCGTCACGCTCGAAGACGCCGCCAGCAGCTGACTGTCCGCGGTGGACATGGTCGCCGCAAGGATGCCGGCCAGGATCAGACCCGCGACGATGGCCGCCAGGACACCATGCGTGGAGATCAGATGCGCGATCCGGACAATGACGTTCTCGGTAGCCGAGCCGCTCAGGCTGTCAATGATGCCGAAGTCGCTCATGGTCTTTCCGATAATGCCGATCATGATCGCGATACCCATGGCAATGACGACCCAGATCGACGCGATGCGGCGGGACAGCTTCAGCTCCTTTTCATCCCGGATGGCCATGAAGCGCAGCAGGATGTGCGGCATGCCGAAGTAACCGAGACCCCAGGCCACGGTCGAGAGAACCGTGATGGGGCCGTAGGCCGCCGCCGTGCCGCTGTCAGCCAGATACGTCTGGGACATGGATAAAAAGCCGGGCATCGACTGCGCATTCTGCACGACCGCGCCGACGCCGCCGGCCGAAACGATGCCGAAAACCAGAACGACAATGATCGCGATCGTCATGATAATGCTCTGGATCAGATCTGTAAACGAAGCCGCCATGAAACCGCCCAGCATGGTATAGACCGCGATAATAATGCCGCAAATGATCATGGCTTTCACGTAATCCACACCGAACAGGCTGTTGAACAGTTTGCCGCAGGCTGCAAAACCGGAGCCGACATACGGCACGAAGAAGATGATGATGACGGCTGCCGCGATGGTCTCCAGCGCATGAGACCCGTCATGGAACCGCTTCGTGAAGAAGTCCGGAATGGTGATCGAACCGATCTTGGCGCTGTAGCGGCGCAGGCGCTTCGAAACGAAGAGCCAGTTCAGGTAGGTTCCGACCGCCAGACCGATGGCCGTCCAGGTGACATCCGCCAGGCCGGACAGATACGCCAGGCCGGGCAAGCCCATCAGCAGGTAGCTGGACATGTCCGAGGCCTCAGCACTCATGGCCGTGACCAGCGGACCGAGCTTTCTGCCGCCGAGGTAGAAATCATCGGAGGTCCTGTTTCTCTTCGAGAAAATGATGCCGATCGCGACCATAAACGCCAGATAGACGATGATGGTCGCCATGATGGAAATGTTCTGCGTATTCAGCATAGTTAACTCTCTTTCCGAATAATGGTGCGCGGGAAGCGCAGCTGTTGAGGGATAACCAGCGGATTATAACATGTATAATGGGAAATGTCTATGAAAGATCGTCGGACGTCTTCAGATCAGGGAACAGCTGGTCAAAACTGGGAGCATCCTCCTCCTGTGTCCCGGACAGCGCGCCGGACATCTCCGCTTCCGCTGTCTGCGCCGGAGTCACCTCCGGCAATGTCGGGTCAGGAGCCGTGTGCTCGGGCGCCTCCGGTTCCGCACCCGTCACGGATGCGGGCCTGAGACCCTCGAAAGGATCCGCTGCCGTGTCAACCGATACGATACCGTCAGCCGCAGAAGGTTCTTCCGCAGGCTCTGCTTTTTTCTTACGTCCGAACAAGCCGCGCTCTCCGCGCTCCTTCTTCACAAGGCTCTGGGCCACTTCATCCGAGAACGCGGGGATCTGCTCCCGCCCGGCCATGCGCTCCGCGCGCTCGGCCGCCCGCGCGGCAGACAGGTCCGCGGCGTCCGCCTCGGTCTTCTTCCGGGTGAAGATGAAACCGCAGATGCTGCCGATCACGCCTCCGACGATGTGCGCGAGATTGGAGATATTGTCATCCACCACGATGCCCTGGTAGACCTGCTGCCCGATGAACAGCACCGCGATCACGATGAACGTCAGAGGGATCTCTCCGCGCTCACGGTAGCCCGAAAACGACGACAGCAGGATCAGCGCAAATACGATCCCGCTCGCGCCGCAGAGTGCCACGGCGGGGAAAAAGATGACCATGATCA
>CAYLPO010000406.1:0-1928 GCA_964385575.1 uncultured Lachnospiraceae bacterium
GTGGTGTACACTGTGGACAGTAAGAGGATGCAGGAGGACGGTTTTGTCTTTTACCGCTCCGTCAACGGGGTATGGCTGACGAAGGAAGTGCCGGCACGGTATCTCAGACGATAAACACAATCCATACCGATAGAAAGATCCCACTGCCGCGGCAGTGGGATCCGTTTGTTTCTTGCTGTTTTCTGTTGAACGGGGAGGGCCGGACGGCCGGTCATTCCACCGGAAGCCGTTTCCCGGCCCGGATTGCCATGAAGCAGGCAATGGCGGTCAGCGCCGTCAGGACGATGCCGGCGATGAGCATGGGGTTGTAGGAGCCGGTGGCGTCATACACAAAGCCCCAGAGGGAAGAGGAGATCGCACCGAACCAGGGCGAGAACGCCGCGGCAACGGGGTAGATGCTTCCGTAATCCCGCTCGCCGTACAGTGTCGTGACCATGGCGGGGAGCTGTACGTTGGCAATGGCATAGAAGACGCCGAACAGTGCCGCACCGGCCAGGATCATGCCCGCCTGTGACTGGAACAGCAGCATCAGCAGACAGGCGACCACGCCGCATGCTCCGGCGACCGTCGCGCCGCCCCGGGCGCCGAACTTGTCGTTGGCGCCGCCGATGAGATAACCGCCCACGATGGAGCCGATCATTGCTACGGAGCCGATAAAGCCCGTGAGGTCAAAGGACGACGATGTCGCCGCAGGGGTGAATCCGGCGTAGGGTGCGAGGTACACGAAGATCTGGCAGCCTACGTTCCATGCCAGCAGCATGACCACGAGCCAGACGAAGGACAGGCTCTTCACGGCCTTGGACTTGCTGACGCCCCGGAGCGCTGCGGCAGCGCCTTCTCCGGCGGCCTCTGCGGCGTCTTCGCCGTAGCGGCCTTCCGGACCCGGTTCATCACGCAACAGAATAAATGCGTTGAGCAGTCCCAGCACGATGAAGCCGGCGCCGAGGATCACGTACGTTCCCCTCCATGCTTCCATGCCGAGCACAGTAGCTCTGCCCAGAAGACCGGAGACCACGGGATTCATGACCACGCCTGCGATGCTCAGGCCCATGACCGCCGTCGCGAGCATCACGCCCACGCGGGACTTGAAGAAGCGGGGGATCAGGGTGCCGGGAGCGAGGAACAGCACCGCCACCTGGCCGATGCCGATCAGCGCGCCGCCGACATAGATCACGAACACGCTTTTTGCGATGGACATGAGAAGGATGCCAAGCCCCATGATGACGATCCCGCAGCGGTTGAGGGTTCCGAAACGGAAGCGGGAGAGGAGCTTCGGGGCAAACGTCGCGGTGATGGCCATGACCACATACTGCACGGTCATGTACATCATGTAGGTGCCCTGGTTGATATCCAGCGCCTGGGTCACCGGCAGAACGAAGAGACCTGCCGTCTGCAGGAACGCACCGCCCAGGAACATCTGGATAAAGATCGAAATAACAATGATAAAGCCGTAATGCAGCTTACGGGTACCGGAAGTATCCATGATACATACCGCCTTTCTCTCATTTAGTCAGAATAGAATCGCTGCAGTCTTATTCCATGCCCTGGGCGAGCTCCTCCACGATCTCTTTGCAGGACTTGATGTCCTTGATATGGTCGATGATGGTGCCGACGTCCAGCAGACCGCTCTCATGGTCACCCAGCAGCATGTTGGTGCGGTAGCCGCCCATATAGGTGCCGCTGATGTTCATGGCGTTTTTGATCTGACTGTCCTCCATGAGCTTCAGGCACTGTTCGATGGTGCTGGTGGGCATGCTCAGTACGGGACCGTAGCCGCCCTCCACCTGAACGCAGTCATCAATGGACAGCTTCACCATGAGCTCCTTTGTGGTCTGATGGATGGGGCTCTCCTCAGAGCAGACGAAGCGGGTCCCCAGCCAGACGCCTTCCGCGCCCAGAACGCCCAGCGCTTCCACACTCTTGCGGTC
>CAYLPO010000407.1:0-1926 GCA_964385575.1 uncultured Lachnospiraceae bacterium
GCCCGCGGCCCGTGCGTCTGCGGATGTCTCCGGCGCGCTGGGAACAGGCTCAATAAGAGGGTGATTACTGTTCATAAATCTTCCTCACGATCTCGACGGTCCGGTTCATATCATTTTCCACGTTGACACCCATCGCGGCGAGGTCCTCCGTCACGTCGACGGCCAGCATGCTGCCGTCCATGTTTTCGTTCAGCACGCCGCCGAGAACCAGCGTCACGTCGTCCATGCCGTTCTCCGAAAGCAGGGCGAGCACCTCTTTCGCGAACGAGAGGGCGACCCCGTTATAGGTGGAGATGAAAACCGCGCGGCTCTCCGTCTCCAGCACGTTGTCGATGATCTCCTGCGCGGTGACATAAGTGCCGAGGTCAAACACGTCACCGCCCGCGGCGAGGCACATGGACTTGACGATGTCCTTGCCGTATTCGTGAATGTCGGTGGAGCCGACGATGATGCTGCGGCCGGTCAGGGCTTTGCGGATGTCGCCCGCGCCCTGGAAGTAGCGGGCCTGCTTTTCCTGCAAAGTCTTCACGATATCCGTCGGCCGGACGGGCCGGCGGCCGCCGAGTGCGGTTTTGTCCTCCTCGCCCACGCCGAAGCAGTCTTCCAGCTGACGCGCGCCGATCGCCTTGACCGCGGCGAACACCTCGCCCGCGTGATCTGTATCGACGCCCAGGTCGAGCAGCGCGTTCATGATGCGGTCGAAGAAGATGCGGCCCTGTGCGACCAGGAGATCCCGCTCCTCCTCGATCCGCTTCCAGTCTATGTAGGGCTCGTAGAGGCGGGCCTTTTCTATCATCATGTCGACGACCAGATGGCCGTCCACGATCTCCTCCGGCGTCGGGACACGCATGGCCTCCGTCACCGGGACCGAGGCGACTGCGTGGCCGGTGGGCTTATGCACCTGGCAGATCGCGTCGGCGAGGGAGAAGTTGGCGAGGGCGCCGTAGTTTTTGTGCAGGTCGAGACCGTAGTCGACGGTGTTGCCGAACGTCATCGTCCCCGGCGCGCCCTTGGTGTTGGTCGCGTCGCAGACCATGTTGAACAAAATCCTCGAGATCGGATCGCTGAAAAGGTTCCCGTAACAGAGGGAGAGCTGCCCGCCGAGCAAAGTCTCCACCAGGTATCTTTCCACCATCGTCCATCCGGTCAGGTTGGCCAGGTCGTGGAACTGGTTTCCGTATCCGTCGTCCAGATTGGAGTGGATGACGCAGCCGTCGAATTTCCCCATCAGGCCGAAGCCGATGACGGAGTTGTAGGTGCGGTCGTACTCGAGATCCACGTTCGGGTATTCATACGTAAAGTAATGGGAGACGTTCCCGATCGAGGTGACACCGGCATTCAGCGCCATGATCACGTTTTCCAGCGCGTTGGGGCAGCCCAGCATGTGGTCGCTCATGTGGGGCTGGATCGGAACGATCTGACCGACCGCGCGCCACTCTTCCGGCGTGTTCAGGATCAGGCCGGTGCCGGCGATGATCCGGTCGCGGTACTCGCGGGGTACGCCCATGACCCAGTCGCAGATCAGGCCCATGCGGGACATGTAGCTGCCGCGCCTCGTCAGCTCTTTGTAGATGAATTCCAGATTCCGGGCAGTCTCATCCCAGGAGTTCCAACCGATGTGGGAATGCTTGGTGATGAAGCCTTCCGCCATCGCCTTTTTCTTGTATTCCCCTTCGCTTTTGACTCCGTGCTCTTTGAAAAACAGCGTTTCCCCAATCGTGATATCCTTCGCGCAGCGGTCGATCTCGCTTCGGAAGAAGTCCATGTCGGGCAGTTCTTTCCACTCAAATCGCTTGTTCAGATGCAGCTGCATATCAGCACCTCCCTAGGGTTTTCCTGACTCAAGATGCGCGTGCTCCTGCGGGGCACGCGCACTCATGCCGCTCGTCCGCGGCGTTCGCGGCGTCCTCGACGTGCGTGCTCCTT
>CAYLPO010000408.1:0-1925 GCA_964385575.1 uncultured Lachnospiraceae bacterium
GCCTTCGACCTTGCCCCAGATCGTCAGAGGCTCTTTCTCGGACTTCTCCTCGTCGCCGCCCTCCGTGCCGGCGTCTCCCAGCACGCGGCCCCATGGATCGCAGACGATCGAATGGCTGTAGCAGACGAACGGCGCGTCCTCGACCCGCGTCTGCGCGCAGCCCAGCATGAAGCACTGAATATCGATGGCGCGCGAGCGGAACAGGATCTCCCAGTGCGCCTTGCCGGTCGTGTTCGTGAAGCAGGCCGGAATGGCAATGATGCTGCAGCCCGCCTTCTGCATCATGCGGAAGATTTCGAAGAACCGCACGTCGTAGCAGACACAGACGCCCACGCGCCCGAACGGCGTGTCGAAACAGGTGATCCGGTCGCCGGCGGTCAGCGTGTCGGATTCGCGCACGCGGATGCCGCCCGGCAGGTCAGTCGTATCCACGTCGAACATGTGGATCTTCCGGTGGCGGCAGAGTTCGCGGCCGTCAGGGCCGTAGACGAAAGCGGTGTTATAGATCTTGTCAGCGTCTCCGGCAGGATCTTTGACCAGCTCCGGCATGGTCCCCGCAACCAGGTAAATGCCGTGCCGCGCGGCGGCCTGTGCCATGCGCGTGCAGATCTCGCCGTCGTCCGGCTGCGCGTATTCCGGGAATTTCTTCGTGCTGTAGGGACAGCAGAACATTTCGGGCAGCAGCACCAGCTGCGCGCCGTTTTCGGCGGCCTCGGCGATCCGTTCTTCGGCGGCGGTGAGGGCATTGTCCACGCCTTTCCGGAAGGCGAGCTGGATGAGGGCACATTTGACGTTCATAAAAACCTCTTTAAATTCAGAAAATCTAATCTGTGTTATCAGAAATAATGATAACGTTTCTCGAAATTTTTCAATTCCGGTGGGTATTCTTACATTGTAAAAGCATGACAAAAAATTATACTGATATGTAGAAGAATCGGACAATATCGGCATTGCCCGAACGCCTTATCTGTACTTTACTCGGAACAGACGGAAAAGAAAACGGAAAGTTGTTCCGAGCGCTGGTTTTTTGAAGGGAGGAATGAGTTTTATGAGAGGTGTTGAGATGATCAGCCCCGTTACCGAGCGAATCGCTGAGATCAAGAAGCGTTTCAAAGCGGTCGAGTATCACGACATGTGGCTGGACGCGGAGCGCACGAAGATCATTACGGAGGCGTATCAGAAGTACGAGGCGGACTACCCGCTGATGAAGCGCGCGAAGTTCTTCCGCGACCTCTGTGAGCAGATGACCGTCCGTGTCGAGGATACCGAGCTCATCGTCGCAAACCAGGGCCGCACCTACCGTGCCATTACCCCTTATGTGGAGTGGTTCGCGGGCGTTTTGTTCGATACCATGAACGCGGATGACGAGACCTTCCGCATCACCTACCAGACCGACGGCTGCCGGAACATGTGCACCGACGAGGACCGCGAGATCTTCCGCGAGGCCGCCAAGTTCTGGAAGGGCCGCAGTTCCGCGGAGAAGATCTCCGCCTGCGTCCCCGACGACTGCTGGGATCTGCACAAGTCCGGCGCGCTGGATTACGGCCTGAACCGCGGCGGCGGAAACCTGATCGGCGTGCGCTGCCAGGGCCATTTCTGCGCGAATTTCAATAAGGTCGTGCACGTCGGCATGAAGGCCATTAAGGAAGAAGCCGAGCAGAAGATGCATGACATGCAGGGCCATATGCAGGGCATGGACGGCGAGAAGTACATCTTCTACAAGTCTGTCTCCATCGTCTGCGACGGCATGATCACGCTCGCGAAGCGCTACGGCGAGGAATGCGCGCGCATGGCGAAGGAAGACCGCTTCGACGCGAAGCGCAAGGCCGAGCTGGAGCAGATGGCCGACATGTTCGGACACATCATCGAATATCCCTGCCGGAACTTCTGGGAGGCCATGCAGGCCATCAACTTCTATATGCTGT
>CAYLPO010000409.1:0-1917 GCA_964385575.1 uncultured Lachnospiraceae bacterium
CAACACGACGTCGCTCGCAGCGATCTGCTTCGCGACCGTGCGGGACTTCGCATAGACTTTCGGAAAGCGCACGGCGTCGACCAGGCAGACCGCACCCTTATAATCAATATTCGGGTAGCGGCTGTCCTCGCCGAACAGCTTCTTTACGCCGGTCGGATCCGAAAGACCGGAAGCTTCGACCAGCACGACGTCCGTATCCGGTTCCACAAACGTGTTCAGCGTCTTCTCGAACTGATCCAGGCGGCAGGAGCAGAACACTGAGCCTCCGGTGATCTCTTCCAGCCCGATTCCAAGCTCGGCAAGGAGGGCGCCGTCGACGCCCTCCTTCCCAAACTCATTAATGATGAGCTGCATCTTCACATCATCGAACAGATGCATGAAGTTTTTTAAAAAGGTGCTTTTTCCGGCTCCGAGGAAACCGGTCACCAGATACAGTTTGCTCATTACTTACCCATCGCGGCGATCGCGTCATTGACCGCCTGCTCAAGCTCTTCCTTCGAAGGGATGATGGACTCGAACTTACACTCGCCGTTGATGTACAGCGAAGGAAGCTTGGAAACGCCCATCTTCACGACACGCGCGATGTTCTCCTTATAGATGAACTTGTACTCGACCATGTCGATCTTGTCGCCGAAGTCGGCCTTCGCCTGGTTCGCAGCGTTCATCATGTAGCCGCAGGCCGCGCACTGAGCGGAATCCAGCGTGAAGACTTCCATGAGCGGCTTCTCGAGGTTCGCGTAATCCGGAACCTCCACGCCCGAGGTGTCGATCTCTTCAGGGACATAGTTCTTGACCATTTCGCGGACGGCGTCGGTCTCACGGGCAGCCTGCGCCAGGCCGATCGTGTTTTCGGGCGGAGTCGCGTAAGGCATGTCGCAGCCGGGAGCGATGATGAAGTTCTTCTTGTTCGGGAACTTATCCAGCAGATCGACCGCATACTTCATGTTATCGTTCTGCGTACCCAGCAGCAGGACGGAGGTCAGCGGGATATTGCCGCCGAGAGCCACGTTGTACTGATCGCAGATGGCCTTTGCAGCCACGATGTCCACGTTCTCATCCACGGAGATGGAATCGGGGCCGGTCTGGCACATGACCTCGATGTTTCTGGTCGCGTCGCCACAGACGAAGAACGACGAGAATGCGCCCTTCTCACGGATGAAGTCAAACAGCTTCTTATAAGGAGCCGCGCAGAACTCATCGAAGGTGTCGCTGGAGATCTGGGAGATCAGCGGGTCGACGGAAGCGATGACGTCCATGCCGGCGTCGATGTAATACTCGGACATCTTGATGGCGACGTTCGCGCAGAAGTCCATGAGCTCTTCGACTTCCTCATCGAAATCGTACATGTCGGTGAAGATCTGGTTGCCGCGCAGGTGCGATGCCAGCGTGAACGGACCACAGATCAGGCCGTAGAGAGCCGTGGTCTCGCCGACGGCTTCCTTCATGCGCTTCATGACATCCAGAACGTAAGGGATACGGCCCTGATCCGGAGTCGGGATCTTGCACTCGCAAGGGGTTACCGGGGGCTCATCCTCATCCTCGGTCTCCAGCGGATGCGTGGAAACGGTAGGAGGGCAGTCGTCGGCCCACTCGAGCTCGCAGCCCAGGCACTCCGCCTCGATCTGCAGGTCGAAGATAACGGGCTGTCCGTCGGGCGTGTAAAGGCGGTTGACTTCCAGCAGAGACTCCACGGCCTTATCGGAATCCGTGAGCATCTCGGTGGCGGTGTAGCCCTTCAGGCTCGCAGCATGAACACCGGCAAAAGGCACCCACGGTGCGCGCTCGATGTCCTCATGCTTCAGACAGCGGAAAAGTAAATCTTTCATAAGTTCGTCCTCCTTGGAAATGGATGGAAGAGGCAAAGCGCTGAATACACAAGTATCTTGTCTGCCAAAGGATCCATAATCTTTCCAAAGT
>CAYLPO010000410.1:0-1917 GCA_964385575.1 uncultured Lachnospiraceae bacterium
GTCATCCGCCGCCCGCGAGATCATGGGCGGCTGGTCATGGCTGTCGGAGTAAAGGGTATACAGCAGATCGTGTTCCGCGGTCTCGCGCTGCCAGCGGATCAAATGATCGCGCAGAAAGCGCATGCCGGGAGATCCCGCAGTACCGTCGTCGGCATGATCAGGCAGCGGCGTGAACTTGTCCGTGCGGCCTGCTTCCAGATGATCGAAAAGAATCAGCGTGGACAGTTCTCCGCGTCCGGAGGCACAGTGACGCGACATCTCGTCGATGTCCGTCACGAAGCTCTCGCCGACGGTAAACAGGCCGGCCGTTTCCGGGCGTCCGAACAGCTCCTGTATGAATTCATGAAGGCGCGGGCCGAAACTGTTCCGGCCCTCAGAGAAATCTTTCGAAATGAAATCAATGGTATCGATCCGGAACCCGTCGACGCCGCGGGCGATCCAGAAATCGACGATCTCCCGCATCTCGCGCCGTACCGCGGGCTCCTCCCAGTTCAGATCGGCCTGCGACACCGCGAAGGAATGAAGGTAATATTGCCCGCGGACGTCGTCGTACTCCCAGGCGCTGCCCAGAAACATCGACTGCCAGTCATTCGGGGGCTCGTCGAACCAATAATAATAGTTCCCGTAAGGTCCGTCCGGATCATGCCGGGACTCCTGAAACCACCGGTGCACCGTGGACGTGTGATTCGGGACCAGATCCAGCAGGATCTTCATGCCGCGCGCGTGCACGGCGGCGATCAGCGCATCCAGATCCGCCATCGTACCGAATTCCGGCATGATCGCCCGGTAATCCGAGACGTCATAGCCGTTGTCATCGTTCGGGCTTTGAAAGCACGGGCTCAGCCAGAGCGTGTTCACGCCCAGTTCCCGCAGATAGTCGAGTTTCGCGAGTATGCCGGGCAGGTCGCCGATGCCGTCGCCGTTCGTGTCGAGGAAGCTACGGGGCCAGATCTGGTAGATGGTCATTCGAAGGAATTCACGTTGAGCGGGGCTGAGCATAAGGTCTCCTTCTTAAGCGAAAGGCATTGCCCGTTGGGAACAATGCCTCAGTATCACTGTTCTGTTTCGTCACCGGATCACCAGCTGCCGGTCACCGATCTGGCCTTCCAGCACACCGCGGATGATGGCCTCGGCCTGCTCCCGGGAGCGGTTCAAAAGTTCCTGCAGATCGACATTATCCTGTACGTCCTGTTCCGCGGTCGAGATCGCGTTCACGGTGTCCTCGTTTTCAGTGCGGTTAAAGATCGAGTGGCTCTCGTCGTAAAATACGATCGAGTCCGGATCCACATGGACCGACTGGATCTCAGTCTGCGGCAGCGTGATGATGACGCGTGTATCCGACAGCTCGATCTCCATCTGTGTCAGGTCGATGCCCGCACGCACGGTCGCCTGGTAAGTCATCGAAAAGCCGTTCCGAGTCAGGATCGGAATGCGGCCGCCGTTCGTATATGTGATGAGTCCTGAATAGATCAGCTCCACGGTCGTCAGATCCGCGACGTCCTCCATACGCGCCTCGAGGTAGGCGATGTCGATCTCGGGTTCGGGCGGCTCCTGCTCATGGTTCCAGCCGAAGCGGCCGGAAAGGTATCGCGGCAGGAAATGTCCCGCTGCGAACGCGATGATGAGGAGGATGATGACGAAGATGACGGCGGGTCTGGCCGAACGCCGGGGCCGGGTCGAACAGTTTCTCATGGCATATCTCCCTAAACACAGGTGTTTTATAAAGAACAGGATTTATAGTTCTGTTTCTATTTTAGTATCAACTCATCCCTGTAACAATAAAAAAACAGACCCGGAAACAGGGTCTGTTTTATTCAAGGCTTTTCGTGCCTGTTTCTATGCTTTTACTGAAATCTTATCCCAGCTTCGCCAACTGCTCCTCCACCGTCTGCATCATCTGCTCGTACTTCGCGAGCT
>CAYLPO010000411.1:0-1903 GCA_964385575.1 uncultured Lachnospiraceae bacterium
TCGGAGACGGAGAGGATCGCGAGCCGCGCCTCGGGAAGCACGATGCCTGCGGGCACGGGGGCATCGAAGAAGGTGACCATGCCCCTCTCGAGGGGCTTGTCTCCCGCAGAGGCGCCGAGTTCCTCGCAGAAGGGGATGTTCTCATCGGAGAAGCGCAGCTCGAGGGCCTCGCGCGCGCCGCGGTCGGGCACGGCGAACAGGACGACGCAGCGGTCGGCGACGAGTTGGCGCACGCGTCCGAGCAGCTTGGTATCGGCGCCGGCGATGCCGGGCTGGCGCACGTCGATCTCGGCGGTGAGCTGCACGCCCGAGCGCATGAGCGCCGAGAACGAAAGGCGCTGCCGGTCTCCGAAGTCGAGCTCGCGCGGCGACGTGTAGAGGCCGTCCAACTTGATGCGAGCAGCGCGGGCGGCAGCCTCGATCTCCTCGTAGGAACGCGCGCAGTCGTCGAACAGTGCGCGGGGCTCGGCGAGCACGACAAGCGTGTCGGAGGAGATGTGCTCGAGCGGCGAGGCGGTGCTGCCGTAGAGCGCGGGAAGGTAGCGCTCCAGCGCAGGATTGGCTGCGCGCTGAGTGATCATATGGGATGGTTTGGAAATCAGATCGAAGAGCGCAGGGAAGCGGACCAGCAGCTGCTGGAGGAATCTTTTGTTCGCGTTGCCGGTGTTGTCCTCGGGGACAGGACGGCGGAACGCATTACCAGTGACCGGGTCATCACGAAGAATGCGATCGATGAGATCGTAAAGTATTATCATTGCAAACCGGTGGACCTTCCGGAGACACTGACCGGCACGGAGGAACAGCTGGATTACTGTCTGCGGCCTCACGGACTGATGAAACGGAATGTCGAGCTGACGGAGGGCTGGTATAAGGATGCCTATGGCCCGATGCTTGCATTTATGAAGGAAGATGGCCTGCCGGTGGCATTGCTGCCGGGCAGGATCAGCGGGTATGTATACCGTGATACCAGGACCGGAAAGCAGATGAAGCTGACCAGGCAGACAGCAGGACTGTTTGATACGCAGGCGTATTGCTTTTACTATCCGCTTCCCATGCGGAAGATCGGCATACCGGATCTGATGCTGTATCTGCGGCGGTGCCTTTCGGTAAACGATTTTGTATTTGCCGTTCTCGGCACGCTGGCCGTAAGCATAGTCGGACTGCTGATACCGCGTATCACGAAGGCCCTGACAGGACCGGTACTGCAGAGCGGACAGGCAAAGGCGCTGATCGGTATAGCCGTGTGCATGGTGTGTGTTTCGGCGGCCGTACAGCTGATAAGCAGTATGCGGGAACTGCTGATGAGCCGCCTGGAAACGAAGACGTCACTGGGCGTACAGGCATCGATGATGATGCGGCTCATGACGCTTCCGGCGAGTTTTTTCCGGCAGTATAGTGCCGGTGAACTGAAGAGCCGTTCCATGGCAGTGAACCAGCTCTGCTCGCTGCTTCTGGGAATGCTGATGACGACAGGATTGTCTTCGGTCACTTCGCTGCTCTACGTAACGCAGATTTATAATTACGCACCGGAGCTGGTAGCGCCGTCTCTGGTGATCATTGCCGTGACCGTCGGCTTTTCCGCGATATCCACACTTGTCCAGATTGGCATTAACAAGAAGAAACTGGAACAGGCGGCAAAGGAATCCGGAATATCCTATGCCATGATCTCCGGTATCCAGAAGATCAGGCTGGCCGGGGCGGAAAAACGGATGTTTGCCAGATGGCTGAATGTCTATGCCACAGGAGCGGAACTGACCTATAATCCGCCGATGTTCATCAAAATCAACAGTGTGATCAGCACGGCGATCAGCCTGCTTTCTACGATCGTACTGTATTACATGGCTGTAAGAAACGGGATCGATACGTCGTCCTACTTTGCTTTTATGGCCGCCTTCGGTTCTGT
>CAYLPO010000412.1:0-1882 GCA_964385575.1 uncultured Lachnospiraceae bacterium
GCCGACAGCTCCTCCTGCAGTTCGGCAAGCAGCGCGTCCAACGTCTCGTAATAGTGGTAAAACGTCTTTTTATTGATCCGAGCGCGCTCACACAGCTCTTTGACCGTGATCTTCTCATACTCTTTTTCACAGATCAGTGCCTCGAACGCGTCCTTGATCCCACTGATGGTCTTTACGACGCGAAGATCTTCGTGTCCTTTTAAGATCATTGCCCGCCTCGCTTTCGGTACAGATGGATAATAAGCAACTACAGTTGCATATTACCAGAGTGACCGCCCGGTTTCAACTTTAGCCCCGCAACTGATACACGCCGGTCCGGATCGCCGGGATCACGCCGCCGTCGATCATCTCCTGATAGCCGTCTCCGTTCGCGGCGAATTCGTCATAGGCCAGGGGCGTAACGATCACGCCCGGGCTGATGGTGTTGATCCGCACCCGGCGCGCTTTCCAGGAAGTCGCCGCGGCCTTCATGGCCTGCAGGTGATTCACATGCTTGGCGATCATGTAGGCGAGGCCGGAATTCTGCAGCGCGACCTCTTTGATGATCGATACATTCATCAGTTCTTCGGTCGGTGCGGAAAGGATCTCCTGCTCCGCCTCATAAGGGAAGGGATACATATAGCCCGCCTGACTGGAAATGATCAGGCCCGCTCCGCCCGGCGCCATCACTTTTCCGAACGCGTCCACCGCGTAGCCCGTTCCCAGCATATCGAGGTTTACGATGTGCTCGGGGCTGGCCTGGTTCGGGGACGCGCCGGCGGTGTCGATGAAGTACTTCACATCGCCCAGCGAGGCGGCCTTCTCCGCAAACGCCTCCACGGACTCCTTTTTCATCGCATCCACGGCGCAGGTCTCCACGTCATAGCCGCAGTACTGAAAATCGCGCGTCGTCTTTTCCAGGTTTGCTTCGCTGATGTCACCCAGAAGGATCTTTTTTCCTGCGGCGATCTTTCTCATGATCGCCGTACCCATGCTGCCCGCGCCGAGCAGGGCAATGACATCTTTCTTCTCGTTTCTGTCAAAGATCATCTTCAAGCCTCCTCACGCATTCCTCTGTTTTCCGGTCCTGTTAGTTCTGTCCTGTGTTTTAAGTCCTGTTTGTTCAGTCGCCGCTCTCCGACAGCTGCTTCAGAACTCTGGCCGGATTGCCGCCGACCACGGTATTGGCCGGAACATCCTTCGTGACCACGGCGCCGCCGGCGACCACCGCATTTTCCCCGACGGTCACGCCCGGCATGATCGTCACGCCGGCGCCGATCCAGGCGTTTTTGCAGACTCTGACGGAGCGGCATTTCAGCACATATCGGTTCCGGAAATCATGATTATCCGTCACGATCGTCACATGCGGACCGATCTGCACGTTCTCCTCCAGGGTGATGCCGCCGATCGACATGGCCGTAAAACTATGGTTGATAAACACGTTCGAGCCGACCGTCAGCTGCTTCGGAAAATCGATCTGCACCGGCGTCAGGACCGTGAGCCCTTCCGGGTATTCCCCGTCGAACAGCGCGTCGAACGCCCTCTTCTGCTCGTCGGATCCGGGGACCGCGTGATTGAGATGAAACAGCGCCGTGTCCGCCCGCTGCAGTTCTTCGATCGCAGGCATGTACTCCTCCGACATCATGTCCACCGGCTCACCGCTTTTTAACTTTTCAAACAGTTCCATTTTCCGCTCCTTTCCGGCTGCGGTTAAGCAACTTGGGTTTCTTATTTCTGACCGGATTATAACGAGCCGCGCGTACCGGAAACAATGGCCGATCTTTTCTTATCCATACAAAAAAGCAACCCTTTTCCCAAAAGAGTTGCTTCTTGTTAAATGCAGGCTTAATTCGGGTGCAAAAGGCGCTATATTAAAGCACCGTCGCCGCCTCATGCGCGGTAT
>CAYLPO010000413.1:0-1603 GCA_964385575.1 uncultured Lachnospiraceae bacterium
GGCGGCCTGCGCGCCTCCATCTACAACGCCATGCCCAAAGAGGGCGTCGTGGCACTGGTGGACTTCCTGAAGAAATTCGAGGAAGAGCACGCCTGATCACAGCAATCTGAAAACGGGGGAGAGGATCCGGGCAGGGATCCTCTCCGGATCCCCGAAACCACATTTCCACAACCATGCACGGTTCGCTGCGAGAGACAGATCGCAGAGAGACAAATCCCAATCAACGGAGGAAAAGAAACATGAGAATTCTCGTTACAGACGGAATGGATAAATCCGCACAGGAAAAACTGCGGGAAATGGGCCACGAGGTCGTGGAACAGTTTTATGAGCCGGACGAGCTGGGCAAGGCACTGCAGGACTTTGACGCCGTCGTGGTCCGCTCCAAGACCAAGGTGCGTCAGAACCACATCGACGAGGCACTGCAGGGCAAGCTGAAACTCATCATCCGCGGCGGCGTCGGCGTGGACAACATCGACGTGGCATACGCCAAGGAGAAGGGCATCGAAGTGCGCAACACCCCGAAGGCCTCCTCTCAGTCCGTGGCGGAGCTGGCACTGGGACACATGTTCTCCTGCGCCCGCTACATCAGCATCTCCGGACACACCATGAGAGAGGGCAAGTGGGAGAAGAAGGCCTACGGCAAGGGCACCGAAGTCTGCGGCAAGGCCGTGGGCATCATCGGCTACGGCCGCATCGGCCACTGCCTGGGCGCCATGTGCAAGGCCCTGGGCATGGACGTCATGGCCTACGGCGCCCATCATGAGCCGGGTACCGTCGCCGACGACGGCACCCCGTACGTGTCCCTGGACGAGCTGTTCGCCAAATCCGACTTCATCTCCCTGCACGCACCCAAGGCGGACGGCCCCATCGTCACCGCCGAGAACATCGAGAAGATGAAGGACGGCGTGATCATCATCAACACGTCCCGCGGCGCCAACATCGATGACGACGCACTCCTGGCGGCACTGGATTCCGGCAAGGTCCGTGCGGCCGGTCTGGACGTGTATCCCGTGGAGCCGGCGGAGAACGCGGCACTGTATGCCCATCCCGCCGTATCCTGCACACCTCACATCGGCGCTTCCACCAAGGAAGCCCAGAAGCGTATCGGAGAAGAGATCGTCTCCATCATCAAAGAATTCAATGCTTAAGTAATACGAAAGAGGAACATATTTATGAAAGAGAATATTTTCCTTCCGGCGGATATCCTCCTGCCGAAAGACGCCGACATGCACAAGTGGGCCGTGATCGCCTGTGACCAGTTCACCTCCGATCAGGCGTACTGGGACCGTGTCCGCGCCACCGCAGGAGATGCTCCCTCCACCATCAATCTCATCCTTCCGGAAGCGGAACTGGGAACGGAGAAGGAAGCAGAGCACACCGCACTGATCAACCGCACCATGGACAAGTACGTGGCAGAGGGCGTGTTCGAGACCTATGCCGACAGCTTCGTGTATGTGGAGCGCACCCTGGAGAACGGCGCCATCCGCAAGGGCCTCATCGGCAAGCTGGATCTGGACGCCTATGACTACAACGTGGGCTCCACCTCCGCCGTGCGCGCCACGGAGAAGACCGTGGTGGAGCGGATCCCGCCCCGTCAGCGCGT
>CAYLPO010000413.1:1620-1862 GCA_964385575.1 uncultured Lachnospiraceae bacterium
GACCATGAGAAAGTGCTCATCGAGCCGGTGGCAGCCAGGAAGGATCAGCTGAAGAAGCTGTACGACTTCGACCTCATGGAAGGCGGCGGCCACATCACCGGCTGGCTGGTAGAGGGAGAGGACGTGGCCCGGTTCCAGAAGGTGCTGGCCGACTACGCCGAGCACGTGGGCGAGAAGTACGCCGACCTGGAAGGCGTGCCCATGCTCTTCGCCACCGGCGACGGCAACCACTCCCTGGCCAC
>CAYLPO010000414.1:0-1859 GCA_964385575.1 uncultured Lachnospiraceae bacterium
GGCGGACCCGGCGGCTTCGGCGGAAAGTCCGGCGGCGGGCTGCCCGGAGGAAACTTTCATATCTCTTCCGGGAACGGCTTTATGATCGCATGCATGATCATGCGGCTGGTCGACCTGGGAATCTGGATCGCGCGGATGGTCGCGGCGCGCCGTGCGCAGAAGAGGCAGGGCGGGTACGATCCGCGTTACGATGGACAGAACTTCGGACCGGATGATCCTTACCGCGATGACCGGTATCGTGACGATGAGTGGTATTAAAAAAGCTGCGGACATCGCGGCATGAATGAAAGACCAAATAAAAAGGGCTCCCGCATTTGCGGAAGCCCTTGCTGCGTTATTCGGTAAAGAATATGTTCCGGGTCTTGCAGAACAGCAGCATCAGCTGTTCGCAGCCGGGATCTTATCCAGATTCCGCTCATACAGCAGCAGCAGACCGTCCGTCAGCAGCTCCCCGCTGTAATAGATGTCGCGCTCGCAATGCTTCAGGATCAGCGGCATCAGGCCGCCGGTCGCCAGTGCGTTTACGGGCATGCCGAGCTCACGTTCCACGCGCTCGATCAGGTTATCGATCATGGCGGCGTGGCCGTAGACGACGCCGGCGTGCATGGAGTCGACGGTGTTCTTTCCGATGAAAACAGGCGGGTCCACGAAAGACAGCTTCGGCAGCTGCGCGCAGCCCTGATACAGCGCGTTCAGGGAAAGCCGCATACCCGGGATGATCAGGCCGCCGATATAGACGCCGTCCTTGTCCAGCACCTGCATGGTCGTGGCGGTGCCGGTGTCGAAGATGACCATGGGGGGCTCGCAGATCTCCAGACCGGCAACTGCGTCCGCCAGCAGGTCATGACCGATGGTCTCCGGTGCGTCCATGTCGATCTTCAGGCCGGTCTCGACGTCATCTCCCAGCATCAGAAAGTGCAGCCCGGTGAGTTCCTGAATGGCGGGGCGGAGCGCTTTGCTGACCTGCGGCACGACGGAGGAGATGATGCCTCCCTCGATGTCTTCCATGGCAATGCCGCCTTCCTCGAACAGAGGCGGGATCAGCTCCAGAAAATCCTGCGTGGTAAAGTCGCGTCTGGTCTCGATGCGCAGGGTTTTCAGGAAGGTGCGGTTCTCATAAAACGAGAATTTGACGTTCGTGTTTCCGGTGTCGATCGTGAGTACCATATATTTCTCCGAAAGTTCATAAATTGGGGACTCGAAAGTCGTGCGTGCGCATACAAAAAATGGTATCATATGCCGTAGTATGCATGCTGCGGTAAGGCCGTTCGGCGTCTGCGGCAGCGTCTATTACCATAGCACAGATTTGTCCGGCAAAAAAGGACATTTGTAAAAGGAGGAGCATCATGGCCAGAACGGGAAGACCTGCCTCGAAGAACCCGCTGAAATATGACATCAAGGTGCGGCTCGACGAGGATACTTTTCAGAAACTGAACACAGCCTGCGAGAAGACTGGCACCGAGCGCGCGACGTTCATCCGGGAAGCGGTGCGTTCACAGCTGGGTCTGGAGGCCGGAACGCCGGCTGCACAGCCCGGCCTGCCTGCCGGAGAGACGAAGCGTCTGGGACCGCCCGCGAAGTCGCCGGTCATCAAGGGCGGCAAGGACGGCGTCACCAGACTTGCCGGCGAGGCGAAGAACGTCGCACCCGCGGCCAAACGTCCAGCCGTTTCCGAAGCGTCGGAAGCGGAAAAACCCGCGAAGAAACCTGCTCCGGTGAATAAGAAGATCGACGTTTTCCTGCTGTAAACCGCGGACCGCAGCTGGAGAGCATTGACCGAAGTTCTATGACGGAAGACCTATGATCGAAGACCGCAAAGACGTACTAGAAAAATATGTCACAAGGGCCATCCTGGTCGG
>CAYLPO010000415.1:0-1043 GCA_964385575.1 uncultured Lachnospiraceae bacterium
GCATCTGATAAAGCTCGCTGTAGCCGCCGTACACGTACTCGTATTTCCACCCTGTGTATTCTGAGAGCTTGCGATAATACTCATATGCGTAGCCCGTCTTGACCGCGCCTTCCTCCGCACCCTCCTGGAAGACCTCGTTCTCGTAATAGCCGACGCGAACAAGCTCCGACGGGGTCTCGGCATGCGCCGCAACAGGCTGGAATAAGCCTGTCACACACAGAAGACATACGGCGATGGCAATTTTTCCTGCGATCCTTTTATAATCAAACGGTTTCCGGGACATTTCTGCGGCCTCCTTATTCACGCGAATCAAGGCCCGTAGCTTTCGGGACCCGCCGGCGGTTTCTCTTTTGCCCTTGCGAGGAGCCGTTTCTCGTTTCCTCAGCTTTCGCGCAGCGCAAGCAGCGCGTCCCGCTGCAGAAGGATCTGATCGAGAAGCGCCTTATAGTCGGTGTCCTGTTCGCCGCGCAGCAATTCCGTAAGCTCCGCGACCGGCGCATAGATCGGCGTAAGCGCAAGATTGCCCAGCGAACCCTTGAGCGAATGGGCAGCTTCAAAAGCGGTCTTTCTATCGCCGCTCTCAATGGCGGAGGCAAGCTTGTCATATCCTGCGTCATCCAACGCCATGTTGACAAGGCGCAGATAAAAGTCCTCGTTGTCCATGCAGCGGGACAGACCCTCTTCGGTATTCGCGCCGAACCGGCGCAAAGAATCGATCGTCAGCATAATGTCACCTCATTTATAGTTTGGGGAATTCTTCGGTAATCTTGTTCTCCCGGTCATTTCATGGGAATAAATCGCCTCTCCATCGCAGCTTGCCGAAGTGCCATAAACCGATCTGCCTTTTTGGGACCGACAGTCATTCTGCATCAACGGTTTGGAAAGCACGGCATTGAACTTGCGTACCGCTGCGGGGCAGTTTATTTCTTCCCACAATATACTACCACTTTGCCGCACGGTTGGCAAGTGACGATTTCCCATGCGCTTCGTCATACGGCCTTCCTTGGCGCAGACATTCATGAAAATGTCCAGCGCATCGACGA
>CAYLPO010000415.1:1089-1853 GCA_964385575.1 uncultured Lachnospiraceae bacterium
TTGAAACATGAGGAACCCTTGCAAAACACCGCGATTGTTTTTATAATACACCCATCGGAAGAAAGAATGGAACGACGGGACATGACCATCCAATTTCTGAAATACATCCTTGCCGTGGCGGAGATCTGCTCCATCACCGAGGCGGCCAGGCAGCGGCACATCTCCCGGCCCAGCCTGTCGGCGGCCATGCGGGACGTGGAAAAGGAAGCCCGCACCGCCATCTTCAACCGCTGCCGGGCCGGCTCGCCGTCGGACGCATCATTTCCCATGGACAGAGCCATTTGTCCGGCAGGGAAAACATGGTAAAAGATATACCGTCTCAGGCGGGAGTTTCTTTGAAATCATGAAAGAAGAGGGTTTATATTCCGCCGAAACGTGCGAGATCACGCATCGCGTGGAGCAGGAGGGCATGCTGAATCTGTATGCAGAGAAGCAATGAGACATACTATCGTTGAAGATGACAAATTATTACGCGGACTGTTTCTGCAGCTGATGACGGTCAACATTCTGATCGGTCTGGTGCAGCCATGCAATCAGTTTGTTGACAGTATGCTTACCGGGCAGGGCCTGGGTCTTGCCGCGCTGAAGGCGTATGCGTTGTTCCTGCCGGTAGGCTCTTTGATCGTTGCTATCAGCAGTTTTTTTGCGATAGGAACACAGATTAACTGCTCTCATATGCTGGGAAGCGGCAGATTCTCTGAAATCAAAAAGCTGGTTCAGACGGCGCTGCTTTCCGCGGTTGCAGTATCCCTCCTGCTTGCCGT
>CAYLPO010000416.1:0-1850 GCA_964385575.1 uncultured Lachnospiraceae bacterium
CCCGTTCGTACAGCCGGGTCAAGCCGGGTCGCCCTCCGGCTTCCGCTTCATCATGATCCTCCACTCTGAGTCCATGACGGCCTCGCCCGCAGCATTCACCAGCTTCACGTCAAATGTCACCACACCCCGGTCCGGTTTCGACGCGGACGGGCGCGCGTCCGTAGGGGTCATCTCCAGATGCACGGAAGCCCCGATGCGCAGCGGCGCCGGATACTTCAGCGTGCAGCCCAGGAATGCGATGTCCGTCCCCAGGAACAGCCCCATCTCGTTCGCGAGCCCGGTCGCCGCGGCATAACCCAGCGCGCCGTGGGCAATGCGCTCCCCGAAGATGGTCTGCGCACCGTAGGCGTCGTCCGTGTGGAGCGGGTTGTGGTCGCCGGAGACGTTCGCGAACGCGTCCACGTCCTCCGCGGTGATCACGCGCTCGCGGCTGACATAGGCGTGTCCGATCTCAAATTCCTCCAGGTAAAGTCCGCGCGTTCTCCCGCTCATGGTCTGTTCCTCCTCGTCGGAAGCCGGAACCCGTCCGCCAGGAAATCCTCGGTCCCGGCGTGCATGGCCGCTTCCGCCTCCATAGCCTCCGCCAGCCGCAGCTCTTCGAGTCTGCGCTGCCGTCTGTTCTTGACTTCATCGCTCATGGGCTGGATATCGCCGGCCTTCGTGAGCGCCCACTTGGTCATCATGGGTCCGACGATCTCATAGACCAGGATTGCAAACAGAGTAATGTTCCGGATCAGCACGCCCTGCTCCCCGAGCGCCATCGCGGTCGCGCACATCCCCAGCGCCACGCCGGCCTGCGGCAGCAGCGTGATGCCGAGGTATTTCTGGATGTTCGGTGAGCAGTGCACCGCTTTCGAGCTGGTGCGCGCGCCGAAGTATTTGCCGAACGAACGGACTGCAATGTAGATCACGCCGATCAGGATGATCCACGGATCGCGGAACACGGACAGCTCGAGCTGCGCGCCGCTGACCACGAAGAACAGGCAGAACAGCGGCGAGGTCCACTTGTCCGACGCCTCCATGAGGTCCTCCGACAGCGGGCAGGTGTTGCAGAAGACCGTGCCCATCATCATACAGGTCAGAAGCGACGAGAAGCCGATGTGCACCGGGCCGATCTGGAACTTGATCATGGCGAGTGCCGCGGTCAGGAACACGAAACCGATCGTGATGTTCAGGCGGTTCGAGTGCGAGTTGAAGATCTTCTCGACCTGCGTCAGCACGAAGCCCACGATCGCGCCCAGCACCAGCGAGAGCACGATCTCCAGAATGGGGTTCACGATGATCGACACCAGGTCGATCTCGCCGCTCACGAGCGTCTTCGCGATGCCGAACGAGACCGCGAACACGATCAGGCCGACCGCATCATCCAGCGCGACGATGGGCAGCAGGATGTCCGTCAGCGGGCCCTTGGCCTTATACTGTCTGACGACCATCAGAGTCGCCGCGGGGGCCGTCGCGGTCGCGATCGCACCCAGCGTGAGCGCCTGCGCGAGCGTCAGCTTGTCCGGCAGGGCCACATGCACCAGCACCAGGGCAATGTCCACCAGCGCCGCAGCGCACAGCGCCTGCACGACGCCGACCACCGCGGCCTGCTTGCCGATGGCTTTCAGGTCCTTCAGGCGGAATTCATTTCCGATCGAGAAGGCAATGAAGCCCAGCGCGACCTCCGACACCAGCGACAGGCTGCTGACCGCATCCGCGGACACAAAGCCCAGACCGCCGATGTGCAGCTGTCCCAGACAGAACGGTCCGACGAGCACGCCCGCCACCAGGTAGGACGTGACCGCCGGGAGTTTGAAACGTTTGAAGACTCTGGTCATCATCAGGCCCAGGATCAGGGCGATGGCGAC
>CAYLPO010000417.1:0-1845 GCA_964385575.1 uncultured Lachnospiraceae bacterium
TACCCCCAAGTAGGATTTTTATATTTCAGTGTCCTACTTGGGGGGAGCATATCAAGTCCGGCGGCCGTTTTTTAACTGGGGTTTCTGGAGGCGAGACGCGAGATGGCAGAAGGGTGAACTGGTTCCATGCTGTACACCGAGGCGGACATTGAACCGCGACCATGAGCGTCAAGCCGACGCAGGCAATAAAGAGCAGGCCGAAATCGCGATCTCCTTATCGCGATTTCGAACGAAGGAGAGCGGGAAATCCATTTGGAAGATTTCCCGCTCTCTCTGAGTGGTGCCTGTTCTTTTTTATTTGCGGAGGCTTAGATGGTCAGGGAGCTGTGAACCCGTCCGCCCCGGTGTACAGCGGGAAACTAGAAACGATGCTCATAACGGGAGATGATATCGTTCTGCATCTGCTCGGTCATATCCACGAAGTAGGCGGAGAAGCCCGCGATGCGCACCACGAGGTTATGATACGAGTCGGGATCGGCCTGGGCTTTCCGCAGCGTTTCATTGTCCAGGATATTGTACTGGACCTCCATGCCGCCGTTGTCGAAGTAGGTCTGGGTGATGTTCTCGAGCTTCGTGACGCCGCCTTCCGCAGCCAGTGCGGTCGGGTGGATCTTCACGTTCAGCGCCATGCCGTCCATGAACCGCGAGTGGTCGAAGAACGTCGAGGAGTTAAAGACCGCGGTCGGCCCGTTCGTGTCGCGGCCCTGCGCGGGGCTCGAGGCGTCCGCGATGGGTTCGCCGGTCTTGCGGCCATCGGGCGTCGCCCAGGTGATCTCGCCCTGCACGACATGGTCCGAAGCGCCGAAGGTGCCGCACTTATAAATGTTCGTGCGCTCGGTGGAGTACTTCCGCGACATGTTGTAATACAGGTCAATGACGTATTTCATCTGCGCGTCGGCGTACGGATCCCCGTTCCCGTAATGCGGGACTTCGTTCAGCACGCGCTGGCGGAGCGCTTCGTATTCCGGGCCTTCCCAGTTCGCCAGGATCGCGTCCAGGTAGGTCTTCTGATCCACGTAATGATGATCATAGATCATGTATTTCAGCGCGGTCAGGCTGTCCGCGGTCGTGGCCAGACCCACGGCCTTTCCGCCGAAGGAGTTGTACTTGGCGCCGCCCTCGGAGACGTCCTTTCCGGATTCCATGCAGCCCTCGATCGAAATCGAAAGGTTCGGGTAAGGGAAGAGCCGGTAGAATTCGTGCTCGGTGAGGTTGTTCAGCGTTGCGGACCAGGTGAGCATGTAGTCGCACATCTTCTCATAGGCGGCCAGCAGCTCGTCGTAGGTCTTGAAATCGGTCAGATAACCGGAGCAGACCCGGTCGGGAGCCTTCTTTCCGTTGATGGGGTTCACGCCGTTGTTTAGGGTCATATCCAAAACGATGGCCCAGAAGATGCCCGCATGCCCCATGGAGGAGCCGTTCGGAGCGGGGTAGTCATTGCCCGAACCCGTGATCTCCTGACAGCCGATGAACGCGAAGTTCCGCGCGTCTTCCAGCGAAAAGCCCAGCTCGCGCATGGCGGCGGGGATGATGACCTCGTCGTTTTGCAGCAGCGGGAGACCGCCCACGCGGCGCGCTGCCTCCATGGCCAGATCCCAGAGCTTCTTCGGGGTGTTCCGGTTCACGCGCAGCGAGATCGTGGGGTCGTTAAGCTCCAGCCGGGCCATGGTCTCCAGGACCATGTAGGTGATCTCGTTCGTGGCGTCCTCGCCGGTCTCCGGGATCACGCCGCCGATCGTGGTGTGCTGGTAGGAGACGCCCACGCCGTACTCCTGCGCGATCTTTCCGAAGCCGCCGCCCCAGAAGGTGTTGATCTTCAGGAAGAAGCCGTCCACGTATTCCTGC
>CAYLPO010000418.1:0-1839 GCA_964385575.1 uncultured Lachnospiraceae bacterium
GGACCTGCGACATCATCAGCATGGGCCGCCCGCTGCTCGCGGATCCGGATATCGTGAAGAAGATCCGCACCGGCCGTCTGGCGCAGATCCGCCCCTGCATCAGCTGCCAGGAAGGATGCATGGGCCGCATCCAGACATATTCGCTGATCAACTGTGCGGTCAATGCACAGACCGGTAAAGAGCGGTCCGCGGCGCTGGCTCCGATCACGAAGAAGAAGCGCGTGCTGGTCGTCGGCGGCGGTCCGGCGGGCTGCGAGGCCGCGCGTGTGCTCGCGGAGCGCGGGCATGAGCCGGTGCTGTACGAGAAGAACGCGCGCCTGGGCGGAAACCTGATCCCGGGCGGGGCGCCTGATTTTAAGGAGGATGACATTGCCCTCGCGGACTGGTACGCGGCCGAGCTCGCGCGCCTGGGCGTCGAGGTGCATCTGAACGCCGCGGCGGACGCGGAGACCGTGCGCGCTGGCGGTTATGACGCGGTGATCCTGGCGACGGGTTCGCGGCCGAAGCGGTTCTCCTTGGGCGATGACGAGCACGTCTACGCCGCCGAGGAGGTGCTGCTGGGTCAGAAGGATCCGGGCAATACCGTGGTCGTGGTCGGCGCCGGCCTCGTCGGCTGCGAGCTGGCGCTCGATCTGGCCATGAAAGGCAAGAAGGTCACGATCGTCGAGGCGCTGGATAAGGTCATGGCCGTGAACGGTCCCATCTGCAGTGCGAATAAGGAGATGCTCGAGGAGCTCCTGCCGTTCCACGGGATCGGAATCCAGTGCTCGGCGAAGGTCACCGGCTTCGCGGACGGCGTGCTGACCGCTGAGGTCGGCGGCGCGGTGAAGGAGTACCCGGCGGACAGCGTGGTGCTGTGCGTGGGTTACCGGAGCGAGAACAGCCTGTATCAGGAGCTGAAGTACGAGGTCGACGACCTGTATCTGCTGGGCGACGCGGCGAAGGTGTCGAATATTATGTACGCGGTGTGGGATGCGTACGAGGTGGCAAACAGTCTGTAAAGACTTCCGCTGACGCTGCCGTCAGAGACGGTTCACCGCTTCCTGAATATCATTGCCTCACATCATAGAAAAGCGGACGGCACCGATTCGAGGTCACGGGAAATCTCCGATGGATTTCCCGTGACCCGAATCTGAAATGATGGTACGGAAACCATCATTTCTCCGCCCGCTTTTCTGCATGTTCGGCCAGATATTCATGGTCGCGCCTCAAATGTCTCTGACGGCTGCATTCCGCGGAAGATCTGAAGACTTTTGTCCCTCGATCAATGTAATACTTATTGTGTTGGCTCTTGCCACCCGGGCTCCGAAAGTCCATAATATACAAGGTGTGCCGGGAGACCGCTCCATGGTCCTCGGCACTCTGATACGAGAGGAGATTCGGAGAGGAAAGTCATCATGGCCTGGGAAGCAGCACTACTTCTTTGGACTCAAAATACCGTCCGCCACGAATGGCTGGATCCCGTCATTGCCAGATTTACCCAGCTGGGAAATGCCGGCATTCTCTGGATCGTCATCACTCTGATCCTGCTGATCATTCCGAAGACGCGCAAAATCGGCTGGGCCTGCTTCTTTTCACTGGTTCTGTCCCTGATCTTCTGCAACGGTCTGCTCAAACACCTGGTTGCCAGGCCCCGTCCCTACACGCAGATCCCCGGCCTGCAGTGCCTGGTGCCGCTCGCCACGGACTGGTCGTTCCCGTCCGGACATTCGAGCTCGGCGTTTTGCGTCGGCACGGTCTGTCTGGCCAGACTTCCGAAGAAGGCGGGTATCCCGCTGATCACCCTGGCAGCGCTGCTGGCATTGTCCAGACTTTACGTGGGCATTCATTATCCGACGG
>CAYLPO010000419.1:0-1830 GCA_964385575.1 uncultured Lachnospiraceae bacterium
TCAGGATGGATGTCCTGCGGCTGCGGCTTAATGTCTCTGACCACATACTTCTCATACTTGCTTTCACTCATGATCTCTTCCTCCCTTGGTAAATGATCTCCCGGACCGGCAGCCGGCCCGATCAGTTCCGTTTCAGGCTGTTCTGAGCTGTTCTTATTTATTATACATCACAATCCGCAATCTGTTCAGCCATCTTTCGGATCAGCGGTTCCAGCTCCAGTTCGTCTTTCCATTCCCGGCCGATGGCAGCATCGCCCAACCATGCGCCGAGGATGTTTCCGCAGACCGCACCGGTCGAGTCGCTGTCGCCGCAGTGGTTCACCGCAGCTGTGATCCCGCCGGCAAAGTCATCCTGATACCGCAGCGCACAGTAGATGGCCACCGCCATGGCTTCCTCGCCGACCCAGCCCTCGCCCAGTTCATGGATGTTCTCGAGGTCGGAAGCGTCATTTTCCGCCAGTTCCAGCGCGCGATTTAAAAGCTCGTTCAGATACTCCAGGTCATCCCGCGGTGCCATATCCCGGAAAAGCTCCGTGACGGTCCCGCCCGCCTCGCGGACGATCTCGGGCAATGTCATCTCCTGCCTGTCGGCACCTTCTCCGCCGGCAGTCGCCCGCTCCGGATACACGATCCGGTTAATGATATGCGTCACTACCGCGCCCGGAAGCCAGCCCAGCGGCGCTCCGTGCGTGACTGCGGCCGCCTGCGCACCCTCCATGTCGATGCCCCGGATCCCGTTCGGAAAACGATCTGGTGAAAACGCCAGCGCCACCGGCGCGATCCGCATCACGCCGCCGCAGCCCTTGCTGTGGTTCAGTGTGTCCCTGATATAATCTGCCGGCAGGCCGTCCGTTTCCAGCTGCCGCTCGCGCCCGCGCAGCGCCGACAGGCAGGTGTTCCCCGGAGCCCGCAGAGTGTGCAGCTCCCGGTGAAACAGGAGGCTGTCATCCTCCGATCCCTCCTCCCAGCTTACACCGCCTTCCTGCGTCCAGAGCCAGTCAATGTATGCCCGGGCAATACTGTCATGCAGGCGGAGAAGGAACTCCTCCGGGTCCCTGACACCAAGCGAGCCGGCATTGTCCGTTTCGGAGCTTCCCGCTTCCGCAGTCGCTCCACCCTTCGCGGCAGCGACAGCCTTCACGATTCCCTCCGCGGTGAACAGCGTCATCTGCGTGTCATCCGAAATCAGCGCCTTCCCGCTGAACGGGTCGAGCTCATAGGCCCGGATCCCGCCTTCGCCGTAACGGCCGAAGATCCGCTCCTCATCCCATAACTCCACGGCATAGCCCAGGGAATCGCCGGCCGCGCCGCCGATCAGGCTGCCAATGATGCGGTCTTTCCTTCTCATAATTCCAGCAGCCTCCTCACTTCATCCTCGTCAAACCGCACCGTCTCCAGTCCTTCCGTCTCGATCCGGTACAGCGCATGTGCCGCCAGATGCTCGGCCGCCTGCTCCAGGTCACGTACGCCTGTCTCGTCGCGGAAGCGCTCGATTACGGCATTGACCGCGCCGGGCGTCACGCTCATCTCTCCCTGCAGCATCCCCATGCGTTTCAGGATCTTCGGCATGGAGAAATCCGTGAAGATGATGCGCTTCTCATCCGGCGTGTAGTCCTGGATCTCGATCTCCGCGAAACGGCTCAGAAGCGGTGCCGAGATGCGTCTGCGGTCATTCGCCGTGGCGATCGGGTAGACGCCCGCGGTCGGGATCTGACATTCGATATAGTTATCCGTAAAGCCCAGGTTATCCAGCAGCGTCAGCAGCGCGTCCGCCGGGTTCGAGCCCTGGCGGCCGGAGTCAGCCTTGTCCAGCTCGTTAATGATGAACAC
>CAYLPO010000420.1:0-1826 GCA_964385575.1 uncultured Lachnospiraceae bacterium
GGTAATTACGGGATGGCGGAAGAAGATTATGAGACGAAAATACCCACGATCGGCGCGCTGATCGTGCGCGAATACCACGACCGCCCCTCGAATTTCCGGAGCACGGAGACGCTGGGGGCGGTCATGGAGCGCTTCGGGATCCCGGGCATCCATGGGATCGACACCCGCATGCTGGTGCGGTCGATCCGCGATCATGGGAGCCGGAAAGCATACATAACAGATGTTATTCGTCCAAAATCGGACTGCCTGCGCATCCTGCAGGAGAGGGAAATGTCGCATGACCAGGTCGCCCGGGTCAGCAGCAGCGCGGTGCGCGTGGCCCCGGCGGATCCGGCCATAGGCGAGCGGTTCCGCATCACCGCGATCGACTGCGGGATGAAGGAAAATATTGTCCGGTCGCTGAACCGGCGTGGCGTGACCGTGACGGTCGTGCCCTGGAACACGTCTGCGGAAGAAATCCTGGCCACGGATCCGGACGGGATCTTTCTCTCAAACGGACCGGGTGACCCGGAGGATGTTCCGGAGACCATCGCGACGGCGCGGGAACTGATCGGGAAACGTCCGGTGTTCGGTATCTGCCTGGGGCACCAGATCATTGCCCTCGCGCTGGGAGCGAAGACCTATAAACTCAAATTCGGCCACCGGGGCGGAAACCACCCGGTCATGGACCTCATCACCGGCCGCATCGAGATCACGGCGCAGAACCATTCCTATGCGGTCGACGAGGCGAGTCTGGCGGGGACCGGCCTCGCCGTGACGCACCGCAATCTGTTGGACGGAACGGTCGAGGGGCTTGCGTGTGCGGACCGCCGCGTGTTCAGCGTGCAGTATCATCCGGAGAGCGCACCGGGTCCGCAGGATTCGGGACACCTGTTCGACCGCTTTACCGCGATGATGGAGGCTGCGGGAAAGGAGGCGGGCCATGCCAAAGAGAACTGACATCCGAAAGATCCTGGTGATCGGCTCCGGTCCCATCGTGATCGGGCAGGCGGCCGAATTCGATTATGCAGGCACGCAGGCCTGCCTCGCGCTGAAGGAGGAGGGCTATGAGGTCGTCCTCTGCAATTCAAACCCCGCGACGATCATGACCGACACGTCCGTCGCGGACAAGGTCTATATGGAACCCCTTACCCTCGAATACATCGCGAAGATCATCCGGCATGAACGCCCTGACGCGATCCTGCCCGGGATCGGCGGGCAGACCGGTCTGAACCTGGCCATGCAGCTCGAAAAGAAAGGTGTTCTGCGGGAGTGCGGAGTCGAGCTGCTCGGGACGAAGAGCCTCAGCATCGAGCGCGCGGAGGACCGCGAGCTCTTTAAGGAGCTCTGTGAAGAGCTGGGTGAGCCGGTTCTTCCTTCCGAGATCGCGCATTCCGTCGAGGAGGGCCTGCACGTGGCGGAGCAGATCGGCTATCCGGTCGTGCTGCGCCCGGCCTTTACACTGGGCGGAACCGGCGGCGGCTTCGCGGACGGTCCGGAGGAATGCGCGGAGCTTCTGAAGAACGCGGTCGCACTCTCGCCCGTGGGACAAGTGCTGGTCGAGAAAAGCGTAAAGGGCTATAAAGAGATCGAGTATGAGGTCATGCGTGACGCGAACGATACCGCACTGGCGGTCTGCAGCATGGAGAACCTCGATCCGGTCGGAATCCACACGGGCGACTCGATCGTCGTCGCGACGATCATGTCCAATCTCGGCCTGGAACGCGTCCTGCAGGGCCGCGGCCTGCAACTCGCCCGTACCAAGGTTGGCGACCGCTACGTCGCCGAGCACATGCGCGAGCATGGCTACAATGTCGGCGGCGAGCAATCCGGCCATATGATCATGC
>CAYLPO010000421.1:0-1824 GCA_964385575.1 uncultured Lachnospiraceae bacterium
ATGGATACTTCGTCTGAGCCTGTTTCGATCACTTTTGAATTTTTACCACATACGGCCCTTGATAGCAAGGATTTGTATGCTTTTCTACAAATAGATTTAGAGAATTTTTATATTGCTCACATTTTACAAGCGTGCACAGCGCATAAGCCTGTTCCGCCGGGATCACTGACCGTTTTTCGCGTTCTGCGCGGCAATGTCGGCATCCACGATCTCCTCGCCGGTCCGGGTCTTCAGCTTCTCGCGGGAGACATCGGAAAGGCCGTCATTGACCACCTGGGAAAAGTCGCAGGTCGAACACCGGTCCAGCTGCTCCTTCGTGACCTTCCCGTCGCGGTAATCGCGGCAGATCTTGTTCTCGTACATGGAGTATTTCTTCTTCGTCCAGAACTTCAGCTTATGCTTCAGGACCCAGAGAGCGGGAACCTTGATGTATTTGTGCATGGCCGGCGAGACCGAGCCGATCATCCAGCACTGGCGGTCGCAGTGGCGGACCTTCTTCCGGACCTGTTCTGCCTCCGGGCTGTTCCAGAGCTCGTCCCATGTCTGGCGGTTCAGGTTCCCCATGACCTCCTTGTCCTTCGTGCCGTTGCAGGGCATGACGTCTCCGTACGGGTCAATGAAGAACGTGTCGAAACTCATGTCGCAGGGCAGCAGCCGCGGCTGACCGTAAATGTAATTGATCAGGCCGTGATTGAAATATGCGCGGAACCATTTCTTCGGGCTCTTCGAGTCGAGCAGACGGTTCACCAGGCGCTCGAACTGTTTCGCGACCATGGGCCGGTCGTGAATGATGTTTTTCGCCTCGACGAAGTAAAAGCTGTTGTGCAGGCTCGCGGTCGCAAACTCCATATTCATGCGGTTCGAGAGCTCATACAGCGGCACCAGATCCTTCGCGTTCCGGTCCTGGACCGTCATGCCGAAGCCGACGTCCTTCATGCCCATCTTCACGAGCTTCCTCAGGGTCGTGTAGCCGCGGCGGAAGCCGTCCGGAAGTCCGCGGATCTCGTTGTTTGTCTTTTCCAGACCTTCGATCGAGATACGGATGCCGATGTCAGGAAACTCCTTACACAGAGCTATGATCCGGTCCGTAAAGAACCCGTTCGTGCTGATCACGATACGGTCACTCTTTTTGCGGAGCTCGCGCACGATCTCGGGCAGATCCTCGCGGATAAAAGGCTCCCCGCCGGTAATATTCGTAAAATACATGGGCGGCAGTTTCCGGATCACATCCACCGTGAGCTCCTCGGAAGGATCCGAAGGTGCTTTATAGCGGTTGCACATGTTGCAGCGTGCGTTGCAGCGATATGTGACAATGACGGTGCCGTTCAACTTCTCAGCCATTTTGCTCCTCTTTCAGCGTTCCCCATTTCTGGTCCTTTTCACTCAGATTCAGCGGCGTTCCGTCCGCCATCGTGTAGCCGGACGCATCCGCGGAACCCGGATAAGATCCGACGACCTCCGGCCACTCGATCCCGATGTCGGGATCGTTCCAGGCCAGGCCGCCTTCATCACCGGGGTGATAGAAGTCTGTGACTTTATAGCAGAACTCCGCAACGTCGCTCAGGACCAAAAAGCCATGGGCAAAGCCTTCGGAGATGTAAAACTGCTTTTTGTTCTCCTCCGAGAGCTCGATGCCGAACCACTGACCGAACGTCGGACTGCCCGGGCGCTTATCCACGGCAACGTCAAACACGCGGCCCTTTATGACACGGACCAGTTTCCCCTGCGGATAATCGATCTGGAAATGCAGTCCTCGGATCACGCCCTTGGTGCTGCAGCTCTGGTTATCCTGGACGAAGACCATGTTCAGGCCGGCCTCCTCCA
>CAYLPO010000422.1:0-1822 GCA_964385575.1 uncultured Lachnospiraceae bacterium
AGACGAAAATGGCGATATAGATTACGACGAAATGGAGCGCCTCGCCATGGAACATGCGCTTTCAGGATCTCATCCGCCTGCCGGATCTCAGCGAGGTTGTGGTTCGACACGCCCAGCAGCGGAACCTGATCCTTCCCCTCAAAATACTTTGCGAGCTCCTCGGTCCACTTCGGCGCGCCCCAGACATTGTGGATCCAGTAGATGTCGAAGCGGTCCAGATCCATCAGCTCCAGCTGCATCTCGATCATGTCCGCCATCGCGGTCGGCTTCCCGTTCTCACACTGCGGCGTGAACTTGTCCGACACCAGATAGGAATCGCGCGGCAGCCCTTTCAGAAAGCTCGCCAGAACTTTCTCGGAAGTGCCCATGCCGTAGGCATACGCGGTGTCCCAGAGATTCAAGCCGTGCTCCATCGCCGCGTCGAAGATCGGTCTCAGATTCTCCGCCTGAAGATCGGTTCCAAAAGTTCCGTCATTGCCCCATGCCCATGCGCCCAGGGCGATCTTCGGTAAACTCGTCATAGTTTCTGTACTCCTTTTTCCATGATGCTTAATGTGTTGTGCTGCGTGATCTGTCAGTGATCCGTGATCTGTTCACCGGCCGCCGTGATCCCCAGAAGCCTCCCGAGACACCGGAAGGCGAGCTCATAGAAGGACTGATATACATATTCCACACCGGCGTCCTTCATGGCCGTCCTCTGCTTCTCCGTCACCGCCGTGTAAGGGTAGATCCCGAACATAAACGGGAAGAACGTGTAGAGGAAGGTCTGCTTTTCGGGCTCGGTCATCTCCGGGCAGAACTGGTCCAGGATGGCGCGGACGTTCCGCATGGACCGCCCGTAGGCTTCTTTGAATGACGTGAGCAGTTCCGGTCTGCTGTTCGCCTCCATGTCGTAATTATTCATGGCGAGCAGTTTCAGAAGCTGCTCCCGTTGTTCCAGCGATCGGGCGATGCGGTCCGCGATCTGTTCCCGCGTGAGCGTTTCGTTCTCTTCGGCGATCCGCTCCAGATCCGCGTTCCAGCGGTCATACTCGAGCTCGAACAGCGCCAGGAAGATCTCCTCTTTCGTCTGAAAGTAGTTATAGATGGTCGGACGGGAGAACGAGGTCTCGTTTCCGATCTCTTTAAGCGTAATGTCCTTAAAGCTCATCGTCCGATAGAGTTTTTCGCAGGCACGGATGATCTCTTCTTTCCGCGCGGCGGTCCTTTCGGGTGATCCTTTCGGCATACAGGCTCCTTTCACGGTAGGTCTGCGGCGTTCTTTCGCCTTTTCGGCAGCATTCTGACGTCGTGTCAGGATAAATATTACTTCGTTTCTGACACTGCGTCAATATAAAGTTTCGAAAAAGCCGGCAGAAAACGCTTCCCTGCCGGCTGATAATATTGGTATATGACTACTGCTGTATCTTCTTAATGGGTCTGCACGGCACACCCGCGGCAAACGTATCCGGCGGGATATCGCGCGTCACTACGCTGCCCGCTCCGATCACGCTTCCCGCGCCGATGGTCACGCCGCCGCAGACCGTGACATTGCCCGCGAGCCAGCAATGGTCCCCGATGGTCACGGGCTTCGCGGCCTCGCGGTCCGTCATCACGCCGTCGCCCCGGTCGTACTTGTCCCGCTCCTGCCGGCGCATCGGATGGACGGGCGTCAGGATGGACACATTCGGGCCGATAAAGACATCGTTCCCGACGGTCACCGGTGCACAGTCCAGCACGGTAAAGTTAAAGTTCACGTCGACGTTCCGGCCGAACTTCGTGAAGCAGCCGTAGTCGAACTGCACAGGGCCTGCGAGGAACACATGTTCTGGCGCATAGCCCA
>CAYLPO010000423.1:0-1819 GCA_964385575.1 uncultured Lachnospiraceae bacterium
AACGCGGCGGTCGCGCGGATGTTTTCCTCCGAGTCATTGATTCCCGGGATCACGGGAATGCGCAGCACCATCTGCTGGCCTGCATCGACGGTCTTTTTAATGTTCGACAGGATCACGCGGATATCACCGCCGGACCAGCGCTTGTGCGCGGCGTTGTCCATGTTTTTGATATCGGCAATGAAGATATCCGTATGCTCATAAAACCGCTCAATGGTCTCCGGGCGGCAGAACATGCAGGTCTCCGTGACGGTGTTCACGTGCGCGGCCTTCGCCGCCGCGAGCAGCTCCACGCAGAAGTCCGGCTGGGTCGTGACCTCGCCGCCGTTAATGGTGAGGCCGCCGCCCGACTTCTGGTAGAAGGGCACATCCTGAAGGACTTCCTCCATGACCTCATCGACCGTGTACCACTGTCCCCACTTCTTGATCGCGTGCAGGAAGCACGAGTCCGTGCACTTCTGGCAGCCCTCCGGGCAGCGCGTGCGGTCCGCACCCGCGATGACGTTCTCCTTCACGATCAGCGGCGAAGGCGAGACCGGGCAGTCCGCAAGGCAGCTGCCGCATTTGTCCACGCCGATGCAGGTCGCGGGGTAGATCCCGATCTCCGGAGCAGGGTTCATGCTCTCGGGGTTCGAGCACCACTTGCAGTGCAGCGGGCAGCCCTTGAAGAAGACCTCCGTGCGGATGCCGGGGCCGTCGTGGATGGTGTAGCGCTGGATGTTATAGATCAGTCCTTGGGTTACTGACATGGGTGATCTCCGTATCTTTAGCGTTATCCAAACGACAGCTCCGTCCGCCCGATGATATCGTTCTGCAGCGACTCGGACAGTTCCACGAAGTACGCGGAGTAGCCGGCCACGCGGACCAGCAGATCCTGATACTCGGACGGGTTTGCCTTCGCGTCGAGCAATGTCTCGCGGCTCGCCACGGTGAACTGGCTGTGCATGCCCTTGCGCTGGACATAGGTGTCGAGCAGGGAGATCAGGTTCGCCAGACCCGTGTCGCCTTCCATCGTGGCCGGGGAGAACTTCCAATTCAGCAGCGTGCCGTTTCCGGCCTTCGAGTGGTCGAGCTTGGTCACGGACTTGCAGATGGCGGACGGTCCCTTGATATCGTGCGCGCAGCAGAGCGTGTGCTGGGCGCCCATGCAGTCGCTGACGGGCTCGAACGCCTTTCGGCCCTCGACGGAGGCCCACTGTGCTTTTCCGAGCGCGACATTGATCGTGACCGAGTAGGCGCCGGCCTGGAAGTGACCGCCGTGTGCAGTAGGACGGCCGTTGATGGCGTCGCACCAGGTGTTGAAACCGAACGCGGTCAGCTCATCGGCGTAGTCGTCGTCATTGCCGTAATGGTGCACGTAGTCGGAGTTCACGAGCGCATAGAGCTTCTCGTGGCCCACCCAGTTGTCCCGGACCGCCTGCAGCAGCTCGGCGCCGGTGACGTGCTTCTCGTCGAAGACCAGCTGCTTGATGGTCGAGAGCGCGTCGCCGACCGAGCCGATGGCCACGCCCTGCGGACCGGAGAAGTTATAGACGGTGCTGCCGGTCGTGATATCGGCGCCCTTTTCGATGGGGCCTTCCATGACCGTCGAAAGGAACGGCAGCGGCCGTACCTGCTGGTGCGCCAGATCGATCTTCGTCAGGTACCCGCACAGCGCGTCGGTCCAGTACTTCATCTGCTTCCGGTAGGCTTCCTTGACCTCCTCGAAGCTCGTGAAGGTCTCCAGTGAGCCGTAGTCAGGCGCGTACTGTTCGCCGGTCTCCATGTCGCGGCCGCCGTTGATGGCCAGCTCCAGGACTTTATTCATGTTCAGGTCGGCGGC
>CAYLPO010000424.1:0-1812 GCA_964385575.1 uncultured Lachnospiraceae bacterium
GTATCATTTATCAGGAGCGGCAGCTGCTGCCGTTCATGTCCGTCATGGAGAACCTCTTTGTCGGCGATCTCCCGAAGAATAAACTGGGGATCATCGACAAGGGCAAACTCCGCAGAGAGACGCAGAGAGTAATCGATGATTTCGGTCTGCCCATCTCTCCGGATGACATGGTCGGACGTCTGAACGTCGCTCACCAGCAGATGATCGAGATCATGAAGGCGTATCGGAGAGATTCTCCCATCATCGCGTATGATGAGCCTACAGCCCCTCTGACGGACACGGAGATCGAGATTCTGTTTAAGATCATTCGCAAGCAGAAGGAAGAGGGCAAGGTCATTCTGTATGTGTCGCACCGTCTGAACGAGATCTTCGAGATCTGTGATGACATCGTCATCCTGAAGGACGGCAAATATGTGAAGACGCTGCACACTGCGGATACGAATGAAAATGAGCTGATCACGGCCATGGTCGGCCGCGATATCGGCGATACATATGCAAACCTGGACCGCAATACCGAGTTCGGCGACGTGGTGCTGGAGCTGAAAGACCTGAAGACTCCTTACGTCCATGATATCAACATCACCGGACGAAAAGGAGAGATCATCGGTCTGGCAGGCCTGGTCGGAGCGGGCCGTACGGAGATCGCCCGCGCGATCTTCGGCGTGGACCCGATCACGGGCGGCCAACTGATCGTCGATGGAAAGGAATGCCACTTCAAGTCACCTCATGACGCGATCAATGCCGGCATAGCGCTGTGTCCGGAAGACCGGAAGTACGAGGGCCTGATCCTGTTCCGCTCGATCAAGGATAATATTTCCATGCCGGTTCTGGACAAGCTGACATTCAGTCGTTTCTTCGTGAACTTCAAAGCGGAGAAAGAACTGGCTGAGGAGGCAGTTAAGAAGTTTGACATCAAGACACCGTCGATCGACAAGGTCCTGATGGAGCTTTCAGGCGGAAACCAGCAGAAGGTCATCCTGGGCCGTTGGACTTCCAGCAAGCTGTCCACGAAGATCCTGATCCTGGATGAGCCCACGAAGGGTATCGACGTCGGTACGAAGGCCGAGATCTATCAGAACATCTGTAATCTCGCAAAGGACGGCCTGTGCGTCATCCTGATCTCTTCGGAACTTCCCGAGGTCATCAACATTGCCGACACGATTTACGCCATTCATAACGGCCACATCACCGGCACTATCAAACGAGAAGACGCCACAGAGGAGAACGTCCTCACGATGGCGATGCTCGACTAAGGAGGAAGGCATATGGATAAAAAAGAATCCTCCAGCAGCGCGCTGAAACGCCTCGCCAGCAACCACCTGTTTCCTCTGGTCCTGCTGCTGATCGCAATGTTCGTGATCTTCAGCATCTGGTCGAAAGCGGTGGGGACGAACTTCCTGCAGCTGTCCACGTTCCGGAACATCCTGCAGTCGCTGGTCGTTTCCGGTTTCCTGGCCATCGGCTCCGGCTGCCTGCTGATCGGCGGTAATATCGACCTTTCAGAATCTGCGATCGGTGCTTTCGGCGGTATCATCCTCGCGAGCTCGATCCTGAATGCGGGTCTTCCCTCGGGCATTGGCCTTCTTCTTACCCTGGTCATCTGCGGCGCGCTCGGCGCGGCGAACGGCCTGCTGGTAACGAAGCTCCGTTTCCCGTCCTTCATCGCGACTCTGGCCATGGCTTCCATGGTCCGCGGTTTCATGTACGTGTTCAGCTCGATCGGAACCCCCAGCGGTACCGCGGCGAACATTAACTTCAAGAATGCTTTCATCGGCTTCCTGGGAACCGCGCGTGTCGGCGGAAGCAACGGTA
>CAYLPO010000425.1:0-1811 GCA_964385575.1 uncultured Lachnospiraceae bacterium
GCCATCTGGTCCAGAATCTCATCCAGGATCTCATCGAGTAGCTGCCGGGTGTTTTCGTAGTGCGCGTAAAATGTCGAGCGGCTGATGCCGGCCTCCTCGCAGAGCGCGGTGATCGAAATGTCAGGAAATGCTTTGGTCGCCTTCAGTTTCAGAAATGCCTTGCGGATGACATTCTTCGTGTAGAGGATCCGAAGGTCTGTTTTTTTCTCTGGTTTTTTCTGTTCAGATATCTGTTTGCTCATGATAATGCCTGATGCGTTCTATCCGTTTCTCAAATGCCATGATCTCTGAGAAACAGGAGTCGATATCAAAAAGATAATGTACAAAAAACAGAATATCGTATCGGAAAATACGAATCAAGTTATTTTGTATTTCCGCCCGAAAAATCACACCGCTATCATAAAACAAAACGCATTATGACCCTGCTTACGCGTACCGGCCCACGGGCCGGAGGGATGAGGGAATCCGGTGAGAGACCGGAGCTGATACCGCAGCCGTATGCATGGGAGCCTGCAGTTTATGGCGAAAGCCGGTCATTGGGGAAACCTGAGAAGGCGGAGCTGCAGACGCGAAAGATCCGGCGGAACGCCGCGATCTTCAGAGACCATGTGAGCCGGAAGACCTATAATGCTTCATCATGTAGAAACGGTCAGCGGAAACAGACGGGCGCGGCACAGTATGTGCCGTGTCTTTTGATTCGCGGCGAAAATGAAAATGAAGGAGGAACAGAAATTGAGAAAGAGATGGATCGCAATGCTTCTCGCGGCCGCCATGGCGGTCGGCACGCTGGCGGGCTGCGGCGCTTCCGGCGGAGCGGCGGATACGGAGACTGAGTCTGCCGCTGCAGCGGATCAGGGCAATGCTGCGGCAGGCGCTGAGACCGAGGCTGCAGGCGCGGCCAATGATGCCGCTGCCGAAGGCACCCGCACGGTCGTGGATGCGACCGGCAGCGAGGTCGTGATCCCCGCAGAGATCGAGAGCTTCATCGTCACAGCCGGCCCCTATGCGACTGTGGCGTGGCAGCTCGAGGGCTGCAACAGCGAGCGCCTGATCGGCCAGATGGTGAACATGGTCAGCCCCATGAACCAGGCGTTTTTCGACCGCTTTGATCCGAACTATGCATCGTCCTGCATTGAGGCGATCGGCCCGAACGGCGCCGGCGTGAATGTTGAAGAGCTGGTGGCCATGGGCCCGGATGTCGTCTTCCTGTGGAACACCCAGACCGCAGAAGCAGAGCAGCTGCAGGCGGCGGGTGTCCCGGCAGTCATGCTGGACGTCGCGGGGATGACTGGCGACGATCTGTATGATCAGGCGGCCATCATTGCCGAAGTGCTCGGTGATCAGGACCGCTATGAGGCCATGCGCGCGGACTATGATGCCCGCATCGCGTATCTGGAGGAGCACACCGCAGACGTTCCAGAGGAGGGGCGCCCGAGCGCGATCTATCTGCAGACGCGGGATCTCAGCATTGCCTCTGCAGGCACCTCTTATACCTATCAGATGGATCTGGGCGGCGCCGTGAATGCGGCCAGCCAGATTGCCGGCGAGGGACAGATGGCGTACTGGGAGACCGTCGACATGGAGCAGATCCTGGAGTGGGATCCGGATGTCATCTTGCTTTCTCATTTTGATACGTTCGTGCCCGGTGATTTTTATGACAATACCATCGAGGGCCAGGACTGGAGCAATGTCAGCGCGGCCGTGAACCATCGCATCTACAAGGAGCCGCTGGACGCGGAGATGTGGTGCATCAACTACCTGCAGGCCGGTCTCTATGCGCAGTGGATGGCGAAACTGCTGCAGCCGGAAGT
>CAYLPO010000426.1:0-1805 GCA_964385575.1 uncultured Lachnospiraceae bacterium
TATCCGCACATCTACCGGCCCATCGACGTCGGCACGATGCACATGAAGAACCGCATTCAGTACTCTCCCATCGTCACGAACCACGCCGGCTTCGAGTCCGGCGCCGTCACGCGCGAACTGCTGGAGTTCGTCGGCACGCAGGCGCAGACCGGGGCCGGGCTGGTCACGATCGGCTCTACGCCCGTCGACTTCGAGCACGGGCGCGACTTCTACGGCTGCCTGTCCGTCACGAACGACATGGACCGTGCGGGCTTGTTCCAGCTCACGCAGGAGATCCACCGCTACGACTGCAATCTCTCCGCGGAGCTCATCCACGCGGGCCAGTGGGCCGCTCTGAACGACATCGAAGCCTGGGTACCGTCGGTCGTGGACATCTTCCCGAAGGACAAGTCACTCTATAAGGAGATCGGCCGCGCCGAGATGGATATCGTGATCGAGCACTTCATGCAGGCCACCCGGCGCTGCATGGACGCGGGCTTCGACATGGTCATGTGCCACATTGCCCACGGAAACCTGCTCTCGGCGTTCCTCTCCAAGTTCTGGAACCGCCGCGAGGACGCCTACGGCGGCTCGGCGCATAACCGCTGGAAGTTCCCGCTGGAGGTCCTCGAGGCCATGTATTCGGTCACGCAGGGCCGCATCCCCATCGAGGTACGCGTGGTCGGCGACGAACGTCTGCCGGGTGCCACGGATATCGAGGAGCGCATCGCGTTCCTGAAAGAGGCCTCGAAGTACATCGACATGCTCTGCGTGTCGACCGGCACGCTCTTCTTCGGCGAGGCGACCAGCTACAACATGCCCGGCTACTATGTGGAGCGCGGGTGCAATGTCGAGCACGCCGCCGCGTTTAAGGAAGCGCTGGGCGATAAGGTCGCGGTCTCGGTAGTCGGCGGCATCAATACGCTCGACCTGGCCGAGCAGATCCTCGCGGAAGGGAAGGCCGACATCGTCGCGATGGCGAAGGCCCTCATGGCGGACGACCGCATGATCGTGAAGGGCGAGCGCGGTCAGGAGGACGACATCACGCCCTGCATGCGCTGCATGTACTGCCTGCGCAATGCCGGCAAGGACGCGCATCTGTGGGGCTGCGCGGTGAACCCGCGCATGGGCCGTGAATACCGCTATCCGCGCTTTATCCCCATGAAGAAAAAGAAGACGGTCGTGATCGCCGGCGGCGGCCCTGCCGGCATGTACGCGGCGCGGACGCTCGCGGAGCGCGGCCATGACGTTCACATCTGCGAGAAGGCCGACCGGCTCGGCGGAAGGCTGCAGGAAGCCTCCGCGCTATGGCTGAAGGACGGCTTCCGCCGGTATCTGGACTTCCAGACCCGGAAGGTCCTCTCCGACCCGGGCATTACGGTCCATCTGAACACCGAGGTGACCCCTGCGGTCGTGAAGGCGCTCGGAGCGGACGCCCTGATCATCGCGGTCGGCGCCGATGAGTTCGCGCCTCCGATCCCCGGCATTGACGGAGCGAACGACGTCACAGTCTCGCAGGTCGACCGCGGGCTGGTCCCGGTCGGCGACCGCGTCGTGGTCTGCGGCGGCGGCCTCTCCGGCTCCGAGTGCGCCATGCAGCTGGGCCACGAAGGAAAAGATGCCACGGTCGTGGAGATGATGTCCGAGGAGGCGATCACCTCAAAGATCAAGGACTTCACGATCCCGATCTTCCAGAGACGCCTGCGCGAGGGCGCCTCGGCGGTGATGTATGAGACAAAGGTCCTGGAGATCCGCGCGGACGGCGTGCTGGTGCAGACCGCCGCGGGCGAGGAGCAGTTCCTGCCCTGCGACACGGTCGTCAACGC
>CAYLPO010000427.1:0-1798 GCA_964385575.1 uncultured Lachnospiraceae bacterium
ATAAGCGGCAGGGTTTCCACCTTCTCATACGTCGTAAAGCGCTTCCCGCAGGCTTCGCACTGGCGGCGGCGGCGGATGGATGAGTTATCCTCCGTAGGTCTCGAATCGATCACGCGGGTATCCGGTTCACCGCATAAAGGACACTTCATAGGGTTCCTCCTTTAACATGCGCAGGCCGGTCAAACAGCCTTTGACATCCAGATGTGGTAGAGGTTAAATAAACGGATAACATTATAATGTATCCGGGCATTTCCGTCAATCCCGCGAAAACTCCGCCAGGCGAAGGCCCTTATTGCGGTCGAGCGTCATCCCGATGCTCCATTCGTTCTCAAACAGCAGCAGCGGCCGGTCTTTCAGATCTTTCACCCGCTTCATATCCGAAGTGCCCTGAATGCTTTCTGCCGGGACTTCCTCGGGATTTTCGATCCAGCGAATATACTCGTAGGGAAGCTGTGTGAGTTTAACCTCAACATTGTACTCGTTCTCCAGCCGATACAAGAGCACATCAAACTGCAGCACGCCGACCACCCCGACGATGATCTCTTCCATACCCGTGTGGAATTCCTGAAAAATCTGGATCGCGCCTTCCTGAGCAATCTGCGTAACACCCTTCAGAAACTGCTTCCGCTTCATGGTATCGACCTGACGCACGCGGGCAAAATGTTCCGGCGCGAATGTAGGAATCCCGTCATAGCGAAAACTGCGTCCGGGAGCGGTGAATGTATCACCGATCGAAAACAGGCCCGGATCAAATACGCCGATAATATCTCCGGCGTAAGCCTCCTCGATCACTTTCCGGTCCTGCGCCATCAACTGCTGCGGCTGGCTCAGGCGCAGTTTTTTAGCGCCCTGTACATGATAGACCTCTTTTCCGGCGTCAAAGCGCCCGGAACAGACACGCATAAACGCGATACGATCGCGATGCGCCTTGTTCATATTTGCCTGTATCTTGAATACAAACGCTGAGAAATCTTCCTCCGCCGGTTCAATATCACCTTCATCGGAATGTCTCGGTGCCGGCGGCGGCGCCATCTGCAGAAAGTGTTCCAGAAAAGTAGCCACACCGAAATTCGTCAATGCGGAACCGAAGAATACCGGACTAAGTTCTCCTTTTGCGACCATGCCGAGATCCATCTCCTGGCCGGCGCCGTCGAGCACTTCCCGGTCCTCAAGCAGCTGCTCATAAAATGCCGAACCGATCAGACTCTCCGCCGCGCCGCTGTCGTCTACGGGTATGCGGTGCTCAGCAACCTCCTTCTGTCCGTTCATGGCTGCCTCAAAGGACATAATACTCTGGCTCGCGCGGTCATAGACCCCTTTGAATTCACGTCCGCAGCCGATCGGCCAGTTCACCGGACAGGTAGCGATTCCGAGGATACTCTCGATATTGTCCATGAGTTCGAACGGATCCAGCGCCTCACGGTCCATTTTATTTATAAACGTAAAGATCGGGATATGGCGCATAACGCAGACTTTAAACAGTTTGATTGTCTGTGCTTCCACACCTTTCGAGGCATCGATAACCATAACCGCAGAATCAGCCGCCATCAATGTCCGGTAGGTATCCTCAGAGAAGTCCTGGTGACCCGGCGTATCCAGCAGGTTCACGCAGCAGCCCTCATACTCGAACTGCAGAACCGATGATGTCACGGAAATGCCACGCTCCTTCTCGATCTCCATCCAGTCCGATACCGCGTGTTTCGCGGTCTTCTTTCCCTTTACCGAACCCGCAAGGTTGATCGCTCCGCCGTACAGCAGAAACTTCTCGGTCAAAGTAGTCTTACCGGCATCGGGATGG
>CAYLPO010000428.1:0-806 GCA_964385575.1 uncultured Lachnospiraceae bacterium
ATAGTAAAATCACTTTTATAACAATTTTATAAAAAAGCGGAGGAAAAAAACATGCCCGAAAAAATCGTCATCACCGGCATGGGCGCCGTGACGCCCGTCGGCATCGGAGTAGAAGAATACTGGAACGGCCTGATGAAAGGGACCTGCGGCATCCGTCAGATCTCGCGTTTTGACGCGGCGGACTGCCCGGTGAAGGTTGCGGGCGAGGTCGACTATGACCGCGTGCGCGAAGCCTTCCCGAAGAAGCTTTTCAAGCACACCGACCCGTTCACGCAGTTTGCGTATCTGGCGGCCGAGGAGGCGCTGGCCATGTGCATGGCGGGCAATGCCGGCGCGGCGGCTGACGGCAACACCGCATCCTCGGCTCCCGCTCTCCCCTGCGCCCCCGAGCGCATGGGCATCACGCTGGGGAACTCGATGGCCGGCATCACGACCATCTGCGATACACAGGAAGAATTCACGCTGGCCGAGCCCGGGAAAAAGACGGTCGGGCCGCGTTTCGTCCCGCGCGTCATCGGAAATATGGCCGCGGCGCAAATTGCCATTCCTTATGGGATCAAAGGACCCTCGGTCACCATTTCGACCGCCTGTGCATCGGGTGGCGACGCCATCCGCTATGCCGCACTCCTGCTGGAGACCGGCGAGGCAGACTGCGTGCTGGCGCTCGGCTCGGAGTCGACACTTACCCCCGTCGTCTTCTATTCGCTTGCAAGCGCACAGGCGCTCTCGAAGCGCGAGGACCCTGAGGCGGCCTGCCGGCCCTTCGATGAGGACCACTCCGGCTTCGTGATGGGTGAGGGCGGAGG
>CAYLPO010000428.1:816-1786 GCA_964385575.1 uncultured Lachnospiraceae bacterium
CGTGAGACGGAGTCTCGTTTATCTAAAATATCTCTTGAATTATCCAATGCCCGCGGCGCAAAGATCTATGCGGAACTCGCAGGCTGGGCCGCCACACAGGACGCCTATCACATGACTGCCCCGCACCCGGAGGGCGAGGGTGCCGTCCGCTGCCTGCGGCTGGCGCTCGAAAAAGCCGGCATGAAGCCGGCTGAGATCGGCTATGTGAACGCGCACGGCACCGGCACGAAATCCGGCGACGCCGCGGAAGCGCTGGTGATCCGCGAGGTGTTCGGGATGAATGTAGCCGACGAGGGCAATGCCGGCATTGCCCCGAAAGGCCCCGCCGTCAGCTCCACGAAAGCCTCGACCGGCCACCTGATGGGTGCCGGCGGAATCACGGAGGCCATCGCCTGCATCCAGGCACTGCGCACGGGGCCGCTCCCCGCGACGATCAGTCTGGAGAACCCTGCTTACGACCTGGATTTCGTCATGGGCGGACCGCGCCGCGCGGACATTACCGCCGCGATGACGAACGCGCTGGGCTTCGGGGGACAGAATTCGAGTCTGATTTTCCGGAAATGACAAAAAAATTAATGATTGAAAAAGCTGGCGCTGCCTCCGGGATCTGCAGCGTCACAGTGCCAGTCTGACCGTCCAGAAGCGTAATGAGGCTTCGGTAGATTGAACACCTACCGTAATACCGGCCATTGATCAGGTCGACTATTGTCCTCAGAGGCGTGATCGTCTGAGGCTTTTGATGCATTACAAACCCACCGGACATATGATAGAGTAAGGACTGTATCATTTTCTGTCGCAGACGCCAGGGAGGTTTTTTATGCAGGATCACCGCAACACCCGCATGGACATGCTCGCAAACGAGCCGGTCCATAAAGTCCTGCTGAAGATGAGCCTGCCGATGATGGTCTCGTTCTTCATCCAGGCCATGTATAACATCGTCGATTCGATGTTCGTCGCGCGCATCTCCGAG
>CAYLPO010000429.1:0-1785 GCA_964385575.1 uncultured Lachnospiraceae bacterium
ATGCAGTTGCTCAGCGGGAAGTCGATGATCCGGTACTTTCCGCCGAAAGCGACCGCGGGTTTCGCGATATGCGCGGTCAAAACGCCGAGCCGGCTGCCCTGACCGCCCGCAAGAAGCATCGCGATAATCTCTTTCTTCTTCATGTCCGTCACCTCCCGTCAAAGGGAATGCTGTGATGATGAAAGTGAGTATATTCCAAAATGGATATATACGTTTTATTATTATCTCACAAAGAAGCGCACTTGTAAAAGAAAAAACGTCAACAAAAGCGTTAAAACAATAACGTCCGCAACCCTTAAGCAATCCTTTTTCGTTCAGGCCGTCAGACCCTTCACGACCGCTTCCATGTGCGCCGGCGTCGTACCGCAGCAGCCCCCGACAGCGTTCGCGCCGGCAGCCACGATCTTTTTCATCAGAACCGCAAACTCCTCCGGATGGACGTCGTAAACTATCCGGTCCCCCTCCTTCCGGGGAAGGCCTGCGTTCGGCGTGATCAACACAGGAAGATCCGTCAGTTCGCGCAGGGTCTTCAGGTGCTCCAGCATGTTCTCCGGGCCGAAGCCGCAGTTGAGACCCAGCGCATCTACGCCGGCTTCCTCCAGCGTTTCTGCCATTTCCTCCAGGTCTGCCCCCAGAAGCATCCGTCCGTTTTTTTCCAGTGTGACCGTGGCGATCACGGGCAGGTCCGAATTCTCCCGGGCCGCCGTGACTGACGCCCGCGCTTCTTCCAGATCGATCATGGTTTCGATGAGGATCAGATCGGCGCCGCCGCAGTCCTCCTCACGGTTCTCCGGTGCCGTGCGCATGGCTTCCGCCGCCCGCACCATCTCTGCGTAGACCTCCACGCAATCCGTGAACGACAGATCGCCGAGCGGTTCCAGAAACTGCCCGGTCGGCCCCATGTCGAGCGCGACCCAGCCGTCCCCACGGACTCTGCAGAGATCCTCCGGCCGGCCCTCGGTCAACGCCTGCCGCGCGATCCGGATCCCCGCCTGTACTGTCTCTTTCACGGACCGTCCCGTCCGCGCATACTTCAGCCGGTTGGCTCCGAACGTGTTTGCGGTCAGGACATCACAGCCTGCAGCCGCATACGCTTTCTGGACAGCGAGCACATTTCCCGGCTCATCCAGATTCCAGGTCTCTCCCTGGACGCCCGCGGGCAATCCCGCTGCCTGAAGCATGGTTCCCATGCCTCCGTCAAACACGATCAGTTGTTTTCCGAGCACAGTACGCAGATCGATCTTCATGTTCACGCTTCCTCCGGGTAAAGTATAGCCGATGCGGGAAAGCAGGTCAAACCGCGCTTTCGGTCAGTTCCCTGCTTTGTTTTTCTGGAACTCATTATTGTATGGAACTCAAAAGAGCGGACTTCCCGAAAGGCAGCCCGCTCTCCACTATTATCTTTCCGCTTTAGCGGATCAGTCCCTGGAAATCAAAGATACGCCTTCAGCGCATCGACCTTGTCCAGCTTCTCCCAAGGAAGGTCCAGATCATTCCGTCCGAAGTGGCCGTAAGCAGCGGTCTGCTTGTAGATGGGGCGGCGCAGATCCAGCATCTTGATGATGCCGGTAGGCGTCAGCTGGAAGTTCTCCTCGATGATATCGACCAGCTTCTCCTTCGCGATCTTCTCGGTGCCGAAAGTCTCGCAGTTGATGGAGGTAGGGGTCGCCACGCCGATGGCGTAGGACAGCTGAATCTGGCAGCGGTCCGCGAGACCGGCAGCCACGATATTCTTCGCGATGTAGCGCGCCGCGTACGCCGCGGAACGGTCGACCTTCGTGCAGT
>CAYLPO010000430.1:0-651 GCA_964385575.1 uncultured Lachnospiraceae bacterium
GCTGAAGGATTATGATTCCATGCGGATCTATCTGCCGCTGGGATATACCGGATACTTTGCCCTGGGCTGGTATCTGTACAAACGGAATCTCACCCCGGGAGAGCGCATCGTCATCTATGCCCTGGGGGTGGCGGGATTCCTCCTCACCATCACCGGAACGGCGGTGCTGTCCCGCAATCTGGCGAAAGCCAACTCCGCCTGGTACGAATACGTGTCCGTGAACGTGCTTCTGGAGAGCATGGCGGTGTTCGTACTGGTGCGCTACTCCTCCCGTTACTGGAAGGAGAAGGTCCGGAACCTTCTGTCCGCCATGGCGGACAAGACCTTCGGGATCTATCTGTTCCATCTGCTGCTGGTGGAATTCCTGGCCGATGTCATCGGACTGAAATCCACGCTGTTTACACCGGTCCTGTCCGTGCCCCTGCTGGCGGCGCTGTCCTTCACGGTCAGTTATTATGCCGCCAAGGGACTGAAGCGGCTGGGACGGTTTTCCCGCTATATACTTTAAAAAGAGGTGCTGCAAATCATGACGACTTACGAACTGATCGCGAAGACCGCGGAAACGAAGTACGCCCTGGCTTCCGCCGGGACCGAGCAGAAGGACCGTGCCCTGCTGGCCATGGCCGACGCCATCGAGGCGGCCACGGAGGA
>CAYLPO010000430.1:661-1780 GCA_964385575.1 uncultured Lachnospiraceae bacterium
AAAGATGTGACTTATCCAGGCTACTTCAAGGATGCCTCAAGCGCCATCAAGGAAAGGCGGCCACGGAGGAGATCCTGGCGTGCAACCGGGAGGACATCGAAGCCTCCCGCAGCAAGTATTCCGACGTGATGATCGACCGGCTCATGCTGGATCCGGAACGGATCCGGGGTATGGCGGACGGCATCCGTCAGGTGGTGGAACTGCCGAATCCCGCCGGACAGATCCTGCGCACGGTGACCCGTCCCAACGGACTGGTGATCCAGAAGGTGTCCTCCCCCATGGGCGTCATCGCCATCATCTATGAGAGCCGCCCCAACGTCACCAGCGACGCGGCCGCCCTGTCCCTGAAAGCGGGCAGCGCCTGCATCCTGCGCAGCGGCAAGGAGGCCTGGAAGACCTCCAACGCCATCGTGGAGGCCATGAAGAGGGGTCTGAAGGAAGCGGGACTTCCGGAAGACAGCATCAACCTGATCCAGGATACCATCCGGGAGAGCGGAAAGGTGCTCATGACGGCAGAGGGCCTGGTGGATCTTCTGATCCCCCGGGGAGGCAAGGGCCTGAAGAAGGCCATCGCCGAGCAGGCCACCGTGCCTACCATCCAGACCGGCGACGGAGTGTGCCATGTCTATGTGGATGCCACGGCCGATCAGGAGATGGCACTGAACATCATCGAAAACGCCAAGACCAGCCGTCCCAGCGTGTGCAACGCCGAGGAACAGCTTCTGGTCCATAAGGATATCGCGGCGGAGTTACTTCCGAAGCTGGCAGCCCGCCTGCGGGATGACCGCAGCGCCCAGGGCCAGATCCCGGTGGAACTGCGCATCGACGCAAAAGCCGCGGAATACATCGACGGCACCGCCGCCACGGAAGAGGACTTCGACCGGGAATTTCTGGATTACATCCTGGGCGTCCGGGTGGTGGACTCCGTGGAGGAGGCCATCCGGAACATCGATCTGCACTCCACCCATCACAGTGAGTGCATCGTCTCTCAGGATCCCGCGTCCATCGATCTGTTCACCCAGAAGGTGGATGCCGCCGCCGTCTACGTCAATGCCTCCACCCGTTTCACCGACGGCGGCGAGTTCGGCCTGGGCTGCGAGATGGGCATCTCCACCCAGA
>CAYLPO010000431.1:0-1771 GCA_964385575.1 uncultured Lachnospiraceae bacterium
TGTGTCAATTTCTCCCCTTTTTAGGGTTGAATACCACATACTGTTTATCCATTCCATCCGTCCTTCCTGCTTCAAGCTCTGTCTCAGATGACGGCTTTCGCCATGCTTTTTTCCGCGTCCTCTGTGCGGAAAGCGTCCAGCTGTACCATCTTTATCACCTTGCGATGCTGCGAGAGGCTCCTGCAGCGTACGCATTCCATCCACCCGTCTGTCTCCTCCAGAAACAGGTTCCGGTTCAAAAATCCGCAGACGGGACATTCCACGTCATATCGTTTCATCAGGTCCACCTCCTTCCTGCAGATCCATGTGACCAGCCGTATCACAATGACTTGATCACATGCTTTGCTACGCCCTGGATGACCAGTTCCTTTACCCGGATCTCCCGTCCCGGGTACATGGCTTCGTTCTGATAGAGAAGCACGGCCTCCCCTCGCTTCCGGTCAGGCTTTCCGAGCTTCTTCAGTGTGTTCTGGCCTTCGCCGTCCAGTGCGACCACGATATCCCCCGGATATGCCTCGGTCGTCTTCTTGATGACCACGAGATCCCCGTCGTCAATGCCGGCATCGGCCATCGAGTCGCCGGAAGCCTTCAGGATGTAGAACTCGCCGCTTCCGAACACCGAGACCGGAAGGCTGACATACTCCAGGATGTTCTCCTCCTCTTCTTCAGCCGGTCCGCAGGGGATCGCTCCGACGATGGGAAACGCCGCGGAAGCCGAAGAACACTTGCTGATCATGGGCGTTACGATCTTCTTCGCTTTTCCCTCATAGCTGAGCATCCCCTGCTCATCCATCTCCCGCAGGTATCGCATGACCGTGGACTTATGGATCCCAACACCTTCTGCGATCGTCTGTAGCGACGGCGACATGTGCCGGTCGGCATAGTACTGGTCTATAAAACGGCTGATCCGCTTCATCGTCTCCGGGCTTTTCGCGTTCATAATTCACTTCCTCTCTAAGAGCGCTCTATCCGCAACGTTTCGTTGCATATAAAATGTATCAGACCCGAAACCGGCAATCAAGAGGTTTTTTGCATATGAAAATGGGATGTCGCTTGGTGGCGACATCCCGCAGTTTTAAATGACGCAATAAGGATCGAGAGCTGAATAGAAGGATCACTCACTCCGCATCACCAGGATTTGTATTGCGGACCAGGATCCTTGACAAAATTCTCAGATACAACATGGACGTTCAACGAATATGCGAGGTACTCCTCGAGAGGTGTAAAAATCAGGTTCATATAGGAAACACTCGGCCTGTCAAAATCCAATCTGAGCCGGGCTATAATGGCGGCATAAAGCGCAGGCAACTGATGATCAAGATCCTCATCAAGGAATTTGTAGCCCAGATCGTGGAAGCCATAATACTGTTTACCTTCTTCTGCTGAAAGGCTAATACCCACATTATTGATCTGTATACAGATGTTTGTGACGGGTCGGTATGCCTTGTATACATCGTAGGTCTTTTGATACAAATCCAATACCGTATTTACGACCGGCTCGATTGCGCCCGAAGCTGCCATACGCTCAGTCCATTTTCCACCGAGCTTTTTAAGCACTGCAACTTTTTCATCCAGAGATTTCTGTACGACATTTCGCATCTCAGCTTTGGACACCTGGTAGCGTATCTGATTGGAGATGGTGTGGTAGCGGAAATCCTTCTTGGAGTAGTGGGGAATATCCGAAAAACTGTCTTGTGTCGTAAGGACTGCCTGAATCCCTATGCCGCCAAGATAGTCTTTCATGGCCTGTGCCGTTTTCTTTGCCTGCTCG
>CAYLPO010000432.1:0-1752 GCA_964385575.1 uncultured Lachnospiraceae bacterium
AGGGCGAGCTGAAGCGTTCGCGCGGCATGCTTTCGAATGAGAAGTTCCTGGCGAAGGCGCCGGCCGATAAGGTCGAGGCCGAGAAGGAGAAGCTTGCGAAGTATGAGCAGATGATGCAGACGGTGGAGGAACAGTTGGCAAAGTTGGGGTGAGAGCCTGTCGGCCTCCATTCTGGCATAGTATAAACAGAACGAATATGGTTCTTGAAAACAGATCCTGTGAAGGGGTCTGTTTTTTTTAAAATTTGCTAGTATTATTATACTGAAAAGAGGATCGGCACACAAAGGAGACGGACATGAACATTGCTATCAATGCCATGATCTACATCGGTACGGTGCTGATGGTCGTAAACATCGGCAGTTACCTGCGTTTCGAGCGATACGTGAAGAAGATCGGCGGCTGGGAGAAGGAGCGCCGGATTCTTTACGTGCCCATCGTGCTGCTGGCGCTGTTCCTGATCGGCTATCTCTTTATCGGGATCGCCGGGGAACCGGATCTGGTCATGGCCGGTATCATGTTTGGCGGAAGCATCTTTGTGCTGGTCATACTGATCGTGATGTGGCGCGTCACAAAACAGATCCACGCGAATGAGCAGCTTGGGGCAGCGCTGCGGGCGGCCGAGCAGGCGAATGAGGCAAAGTCTGTTTTCCTCGCGAATATGTCCCATGATATCCGGACGCCGCTGAACGCCATCCTGGGGTATACCGCGCTGGCAAAAGGCAGGGAGATGACCTCGGAAGAGGCACAGGAGTATTTCGCAAAGATCGGAACCGCGGGTACACGGCTTCTGGAACTGGTCAATGACGTGTTGGAGATGCGCCGCATCGAAAGCGGTAAAACGGAGCTGGTCGAGGAACCGACGGATCTTGTGAGGATCATGGATGATCTCCGTGACCTTTTTGAGGCCCAGATGGCACAGAAACAGCTCGAGTTTCGTGTGGAGGTACAGGCAGAGAACCAATATGTGCTTTGCGACCGGCATAAATTGAATATGATACTTCTGAATCTGGTGAGCAATGCCTGGAAGTTCACCGAGCAGAGCGGAAGTGTGACCGTCTCTTTAAAAGAGAATGACGGCAGTGAAGATGAGACGACGGCCGACCGGGATGTGCGGTGGTATGAGCTGCGGGTGGCGGATACCGGGATCGGAATGACTGCGGAGTTCGCTGCAAAGGTCTTTGATGTATTCGAACGGGAGCGTACGACGACATCGAGCGGGATTCAGGGAACCGGCCTGGGAATGGCGATTGCGAAAAACCTGGTAGAGCTGATGCATGGTACGATCCGCGTGGACACTGCGCCCGGCGAAGGGACGGAGTTTACGGTGCAGCTGCCGCTTCAGGCCTGCAGTGAAGAGGAAGCGGTTTCGGCAGGGCATGCGTGTACACCGATCCAATCGGAGAAAGGGATTCCATTCGAAGATGCCGGCGAAAAACATACAGGAAGCGATGCTTCCCCTGTCAATATCCCGACCACGTGGGTTTTGCTGGCTGAAGATGTCGCTGTAAACCGTGAGATTGCGGCAATGATGCTCATGCAGCTGGGTTACGAGGTCGAAACCGCAGAGAACGGAAAAGAAGCAGTAGAGAAGATCGCGCATGCGGAACCGGGGCATTTTGCTGCGGTACTGATGGATATCCAGATGCCGGTGATGGATGGTTATCAGGCGACGGCAGCCATTCGCGCTTTAGAGGATCCGGTGCGTGCGGGGGTACCGGTCATTGCCCTGACCGCAAACGCGTTTGCAGAAGA
>CAYLPO010000433.1:0-1738 GCA_964385575.1 uncultured Lachnospiraceae bacterium
TCCGCCCGCTGAAGATCCTGCTGCTGAACCTGATGCCCACGAAGATCACGACCGAAACGCAGCTCTCGCGCCTGCTGGGGAACACCCCGCTGCAGGTCAACCTCGAGCTGCTGAAGGTGAAGTCACACGAGTCGAAGAACGTAGACCCCGAGCACATGCTGGCATTCTACCAGGAGTTCGACGATGTAAAAGACCGCACGTTTGACGGCATGATCATCACCGGAGCTCCCGTGGAAGAGATGCCTTTCGAGGAGGTCGACTACTGGGACGAGCTCTGCGAGATCATGGAGTGGTCAAAGTCGCACGTACATTCGACGTTCCACATCTGCTGGGGTGCGCAGGCGGGCCTGTATTATCATTTCGGCATTCCGAAATATCAGCTGGAAAAGAAGCTCTTCGGCGTGTTCCCGCATGTCGTGGAGCGGAAGTCGCACATGCTCTTCCGGGGCAATGACGACATCTTCCTGGTCCCGCACTCCCGCCACACGACCATTCATCGCGAGGACGTGGAGAAGCACCCGGAGATCAAGATCCTGGCATCGTCCAAGGAGGCCGGCATCTACGCGATGGCGACCGCGAACGGCCGGCAGATCTTCATCACGGGGCACAGCGAGTACGACCGCGACACACTGGAGAAGGAGTACCTGCGGGACAAGAACGCGGGGCTGCCCATCGAGGTGCCGAAGAATTATTACCCGAACGATGATGATACGCAGGAGCCGCGCCTCCGGTGGCGTTCGTCGGCGAGTCTGCTGTATTCGAATTGGCTGAATTATTTCGTATATCAGACGACGCCGTTTGATATCAAGGATATCCGGAAGTAAGAGCTCGTTCCCGCGAGGATGTACAGACGCGGAAACGCTCACCGCTTCCTGTGCTTCATAACTTCAGACACAAAGATAGCAGGCGGCACCGATCTGAGGTGACGAGAAATCTCCGATGGATTTCTCGCCACCCAGATCTGAAATGATGACATGGAGGTCATCATTTCTCCACCTGCTTTCTCGTGTGTATCAGTCAGAAGCACATGGTCGCGCCTCGAGTCTCCGCTTTCCGCACATCCTCGTTAACGGAGCATTCTTCCGAACCGTATTCTCTCTGAGATCAAGCCCTGCTGATCAATTGCTAATTCTCTCTAATTATCCGAGATACTCCCCGAAAAACGCCTCCATCTTATCAAACGGGATCACATGCTCCGCGCCTCCGTCATAAAGATCGGTATGCGACGCGCCCGGAATGATCATCAGCTCCTTATTCTCCGGGAACATCCCGTCCGCCATCTTCTGGTACGCGTCTCGGCCGAAATAACACGAATGCGCCTTCTCGCCGTGGATCACCAGCACCGCGCTGCGGATCTCCTGCGACCATTGCAGGATGGGCTGGTTCAGGAAGGACTGGCAGCCGATCACGTTCCACCCGGCATTCGAATTCAGCGAACGGGCGTGATAGCCGCGGTCCGTCTTATAGTAGTCATAGTAATCCTTGACGAAATACGGGGCATCCTCGGGCAGCGGATCCACCACACCGCCGCCGGGCGCGTACTCTCCCGCCTTCAGGTCCGTCAGGCGCTGCGCACACAGAGCCTGCTTCTTCGCATAGCGCTGCTCCTCGGAGTCCTCGCTGTCGAAGTAACCCTTCGCATTCACGCGGGTCATGTCGTACATGGTCGAGGCGACCGTGGCTTTCACGCGGGTGTCGAGGGCCGCGGCATTGATCGCCATGCCGCCCCAGCCGCAGA
>CAYLPO010000434.1:0-1737 GCA_964385575.1 uncultured Lachnospiraceae bacterium
CCGATCTCATCCAGAATGATCAGGCTGTCCGGGCCTGCGTTTCGCAGGATGTTGGCGACCTCGCTCATCTCGACCATAAATGTGCTCTGTCCGCTGCCGAGGTCATCGGAGGCACCGACGCGTGTAAACACACGGTCACAGATCGAGATATCCGCGGAAGCAGCCGGGACGAAGCTGCCGATCTGCGCCATCAGGACGATCAATGCCACCTGGCGCATATAAGTCGATTTTCCGGCCATGTTCGGGCCGGTGATGATGCTCATACGCCGGTCTTCACAGTCCAGGAAGGCGTCATTCGGGATGAATTCCCCGCGCGGGAGCATCTGCTCGACGATGGGGTGGCGGCCGTCTTTGATCCGGATGCGTCCCTCTGCATTGATCTCAGGTCTCACATAGTCATTCTGCTCCGCGGTACGCGCCAGGGAGATCAGGGCATCCAGCTCCGCCAAAGCCTTTGCGGTCTTTTGAATACGCAAAACTTCTTCTGCCAGACGGTCACGGACATCGCAGAAAAGATCATATTCCAATGCGGACAGTTTCTCGTCCGCACCGAGGATGATGTTCTCCAGTTCTTTCAGGCGTGCCGTGGTGAAGCGTTCGCAGGTGGTCAGTGTCTGCTTCCGGATGTAGTCTTCCGGGACCTGATCCAAAAAGGAGTTCGTCACCTCCAGGTAATAACCGAACACCCGGTTATAACGGATGCGCAGATTTTTGATCCCGGTGCGTTCTTTCTCCTCGGCTTCCAGTTCCGCCAGCCATTTCTTCCCGTCGGTCGATGCCGAACGAAGCGTATCCGCTTCCTCACTGTAACCGGGACGGATGATCCCGCCTTCTTTCAGCGTAAACGGCGGTTCATCCTGGATTGCCCGTGTGATCAGGTCACAAAGGTCATCCAGGGGATCCATGTCCGCACAAAGTCTCCCCAAAAGCGAACATCTGGCATCCGACAGCAGCGCTTTCACAGCAGGAACGGGCTCCAGGGACTGTCGGAACGCGACCAGATCTCTGGGATTGGCCGAGCGCGTGGAGACCTTTCCCATCCGGCGATCCAGGTCATAGATCGGAGCCAGGTACTCGGTGATCTCCTCGCGTGTGATATGATCAGCATTTAATTCCGCAATGGCATCCTGCCTCCGGATGATCTCCTCCGGGTCCAGAAGCGGACGTTCGATCCATCCGCGCAGAAGCCGTGCGCCCATGGCAGTCTTCGTCTTATCCAGTACCCAAAGAAGTGAACCGCGTTTGCGCTTGTCACGGATGGTTTCGGTGAGCTCAAGGTTGCGCCGGGCGGCATTGTCCAGAAGCATGCAGCCGGTGCTCTCGTAAACACGCAGATTCGTGATATGGGACAGTGAGTTCTTCTGAGTTTCGTGAAGATAGGAAAGCAGTGCACCGCATGCCTGCGCGATCTCCGCTTCCGCCGCGATCCCCAGACCTTCCAGACTTCCCACGCGGAAGTGACGTTTCAGGATATCCGCAGTGCCCGTCTCGCTGTACTCATGAGCGGGACGATAGGTCAGGCAGACTTGCGCGGCGCGCAGTGCGGGAAGATGGATAAGCCCGGTTTCCGGATCCTGTGCATGATCAGGCAGAAGGACCTCAGCGGGTTCATACTTCAAAAGTTCATCATTCAATGCCGCTTTCGCGGTCAGTTTCGTGGCAAAGAACTCACCGGTGGACAGATCGCAGAATGCCAGTCCGTAGACGGCTCTCGGCGCACGCCGGTCTTCACGGTTT
>CAYLPO010000435.1:0-1726 GCA_964385575.1 uncultured Lachnospiraceae bacterium
GCGATTCCTGTACTCCGCCCGGCTTCTCCCGGACGGCACGGTCATACGCCTCTCCCACGAGCAGAACACCATCTGGTCCCTGCTGCTCGGTTTTCTGCAGCCCATCCTGCTGCTGATCCTGCTGGCATTGGTCCTTTCCTACTGGCTGGCTGTCCGCCTGTCCAAGAAGATCACCGCGCCGATCAACCAGATCGACCCGAACACGCCGGGGGCCTACGTGCGCGAGGAAGAATACAAAGAGATCTCCCCGCTGCTCAGAAAAATGATCCAGCAGCAGGCAGTGATCCGGCAGAGTCAGGCGGAACTCGAAAAAACATCCCAGCTCCGCCAGGATTTCGCCGCCAACGTATCGCATGAGCTGAAGACGCCGCTGCACGTGATCTCCGGCTATGCGGAGCTTCTGGAGCAGGGCATGGCCAGAGAAGAAGATGTCGAGCCGTTCGCCGGAAAGATCCGCAGCGAATCGCAGCGCATGACAAAACTGGTCGAAGATATCATCGACCTGACAAAACTGGACGGCGGCGGGCAGGACTTTGCAAAAGAGCCCGTCGACCTGTATCAGATCGCCGGGAATGCGGTCGACAGCTTGCTTACCGTCGCCGAGGACCGGAAGATCAGCCTCACCCTCACCGGCGGGCCGGCACCCATGACCGGGGTGCGGCAGATCCTTTACGGCATCGTCTACAACCCGTGTGACAACGCGATCAAATACAGCCTGGAAGGCGGCCATGTCGAAGTCTTCGTGGAGTCTCATCCCTCCTACATCAACCTGCCCGTCAAGGATGACGGGATCGGCATCCCCAAAGAGCATCAGGAACGAATTTTCGAGCGTTTTTACCGCGTCGATAAAAGCCGCTCAAAAGAGGCCGGCGGCACAGGCCTCGGCCTCTCTATCGTCAAGCACGGCGCCATGATCCACGACGCGGAGATCAGTCTTGCCAGCGCGCCGGATCTCGGCACCACAGTCAGTGTCCGGTTCCCGAAAGAAAGCAGCTAGATCGGCTTTTTACGTCCGCAGTTGACGCAGAACGCACCGTGGTTCTCCGTCCCGCAGTCCGGGCAGAACCACCGCACGGGGCGGGGCTTGCCGCAGGCCGAGCAGAAGTTGCTGTTATTGACCTGCCCGCATTCGCAGGTCCACTCCCCGTCTTTTGGTGCAGGCTCCGCTGCAGGCGATTCCGGGGCGGGATATCTGCCGGGCAGCAGCACGTGCTGGATCTCTTTGCCCATATACGCGAGCTCCTGGAACGCAGGATCATCTTCTGCGGTCGGTCTGGCCGTCGGGTCGGACAGTTCAAAGTCGATCTCCTTAAACCACGGATGATTGACCGTCAGATGCATGTTGAACGCATACTCATACTCGTAGCGCTTGGGCTCGTAGCTCTCGTACGTGCCGTCATCGAGCTGCTTCTTGACCTCGTTCTCATTTTTCACGACTTCGATCACCGCATCGCGCAGCATGATCCGCGTGAGCAGATCCGGGTTCTCCTTGCGCCAGTCGTCATCGTCGCAGACAATAAACTTCCCGTTCTTAGTATCCGCGATGACTTTCATTCCGTTGCCGCTCTCAAAATCCGGATGGAAGGAAGCCAGCGCCTTCTTGTTCTCTTCCCGGTAGGCGAGGTGCTCTTTCACTTCGGCCGCCGAGAACTTCTTTTTCCCTGTCATGAACGGCGACATCTTGCGTGAGCACGCGCTGCAGAGCAGTCCGTCGGCAATCTTGATC
>CAYLPO010000436.1:0-1722 GCA_964385575.1 uncultured Lachnospiraceae bacterium
CCGCCCTTCGACAGGTAGGCGCCCAGCACGAAGTCGAGCTGTCCGCCCGCGCCGGAGATGTGGCGGGTGCCCGCCGACTCGGACGCGACCTGGCCGAAGAGATCGACTTCGATCGTGTTATTGATGGAGATGAAGTTGTCCAGCGCCGCCACGGTGCGCACGTCATTGACGTAGTTCACGGGCGCGGCCATGATCTCGGGGTTGTTATTCACGAAATCATACAGCTTCTGCGTGCCGGCCGCGAACGCGTAGACCTGGCGGCCCTTGTCCAGGGTCTTATATTTGCCGTTGATCTTGCCCGCCTTCGAGATATCCACGAACGCGTCCACGTACATCTCGGTGTGCACGCCCAGATCCTTCAGGTCGGACTGCGCGATCAGCGAACCCACGGCGTTCGGCATACCGCCGATACCCAGCTGCAGCACTGCGCCGTTCGGGATCTCCGGAACGATGAGGTTCGCCACGGCATTGTCCACCTCGGAGGGAGCTCCGCCTCCGCCCAGCTGGCCGGGGAACGGGTTCTCGCCCTCGACGATCATATCGACCTCGTCCACGTGCACGCCGACCTCGAAGCCGCCGAGCGCCATGGGCAGGTTCTTATTCACCTCGACGATGATCACGTCTGCGCAGTCGCACACCGCGCGCAGGTGCGACGCGGAGATGCCGAAGTTGAACCAGCCGTGCTCGTCCATGGGGCAGACCTGGAACATCGCCACGTTCAGGTGACGGATGTGGTCGCGGTAGTAGCGGGGCAGCTCGGAGTAGCGCAGGACGCTGTAGAAGCCGTAGCCCAGCCCGCACATCTTCCGCTCGATGCCCGACGAATGCCAGGAGTTCCAGGTGATGCGCTCCGCGACATCCGGGATCTGCGAGATGGCCGGCCACCACAGGCAGATGCCGCCGCGGAAGTTGATGTCGGTCAGGCTCGCGTCCGCGGTCATGCGGTCCGCCAGCGCCTGGTCGAGTGCCACGGGGTGGTTCACGCACCAGCCGTAGTCCACCCAGTCACCGGACTTGACGACCTTGACGGCCTCGACGGCGGTCGTGAGTTTCTGCTGATAAGTCTCTTGATAACTCAATGTCTTTCCTCCTTAAAAATGCCTGCGGGCAGGCGGATGTTCGTTTTTCGTGCAAGGAAGCGGTCCGGCAATGACTGCGCAGACCGCTTAAAATTATAGGCGAATCGTTATATGTTTGTCAATTTGGAATGCCGCCCGAACAGGGCTTTTCCTGCATGAAAAAGAGTTTTTCCCGCACTATTCTTTAAACACGACCACGGTCACGCCGTTTCCGCCTTCATTGAATTCGCCGAACCGGTAGCTCTTTACGTGCGGGTGTTTCCGCAGCATGTTCCGCACCGCGTCCTTCAGCGCGCCGGTGCCGCGCCCGTGGATGATCCGCACGGACTCCTTTCGGGCAGGTAGGCGTCGTCCAGGTACTTGTCCAGTGCGGGCAATGCCTCGTCCGTCGTCTTCCCGATCAGGTTCAGCTCGCCGGCCACGGTCATGGCTTTCGACATGTCGATATCGCCGGTGGAGGAGCGCCGCCCGGTCTTTGTGCGGGCCTGCGCGTGGCGGTTTCCGTCCTTGTCCGTGAAGCTGATGTCATCCTCCGCGACCAGCCGCACGTCCGCGAGCTTCACCTTCGAGCGCAGGATGCCCATCTGCACGAAGAGGTCGCCCTTCGAGTTCGGCAGCGTGCTGACCGTGCCGTCGACGCCCA
>CAYLPO010000437.1:0-1720 GCA_964385575.1 uncultured Lachnospiraceae bacterium
GCTCTCGGGCGGCCAGAAGCAGCGCATCGCGATCGTACGCGCGCTGTGCATGTCACCGGACGTCATGCTGTTCGATGAGCCCACCTCCGCGCTCGACCCCGAGATGGTCGGCGAGGTCCTGGACGTCATGAAGTCGCTGGCGAAGGAAGGCATGACCATGGTCGTGGTCACGCATGAGATGGGCTTCGCGAAGGAAGTCGGCGACCGCGTGATCTTCATGGAGAGCGGCGTGATCGTCGAGGAGGGCACCCCCGAGGAGATCTTCGGCGCCCCGAAGAGCGAGCGCCTGCAGACGTTCCTGGCGAAAGTCCTTTAAAGAGGTTCTCCTTTGAGATCCCGCAGCTCCTTAGGTATTATATTGTTTCTTATCACAGCCCTGATCTGGGGCTGTGCTTTTGTAGCGCAGTCGGTCGCGGCCGGCCTCGTGGGGCCGTTCACGTTCCAGAGCATCCGGTCGCTGCTGGGCTTTCTGGTCCTGCTGCCGGTGATCGCGATCATGGACGCGGCCAGAAAGCGGCGCGGCGAGGGCAATATCGGTGTAGAGGCCAATGTTGGTGCTGAGCGCACTGCCAGTGCTGAGGGCGATGCACGCTCCTCCCGCCGCGAACTCATCAAAGCCGGCGTCCTCTGCGGCATCTTCCTGACCATCGCCTCGATCCTGCAGCAATACGCGCTGACCATCGGCGCCCCGGCGGGCAAAGCCGGTTTCATCACCGCGTTCTATCTCCTGCTGGTCCCGGTCTTCGGGCTCATTTTCCTGCATAAAAAGACCCGCCCGGCCATCTGGCTCTGTGTGGCCATCGCCCTGGCAGGTCTGTATTTCCTGTGTGCCGCAGGTCTCGGCTCGGGCGGCATTGCCCGAAGCGACATCTTCCTGATCCTCTGTGCGGTCTGCTTTGCGGTCCAGATTCTCACGATCGACCACTACGTGCAGCGCGTGGACGGCGTGAAGATGGCCTGTATCGAGTTTCTGACCTCGGCGATCCTGTCCGGGATCTTCATGCTGATCGTGGAGCGCCCGGCGCTTGCGGACATTCTGGCGGCCGCGAAGCCGCTGCTTTACGCCGGCCTGCTCTCGAGCGGCGTGGCCTACACGCTGCAGATCGTGGGGCAGCGGTTCGTCGAGCCCACGGTCGCCTCCATGCTCATGAGCCTCGAATCCGTGTTCGCGGTGCTCTCCGCGATCGTCATCCTGCATCAGCTGCCGACCGCACAGGAGTGGTTGGGCTGCGCGCTGATGTTCGCGGCGATCCTGCTGTCGCAGGTGCCGGAGAGAAAGCGTCGTTAAAACCGCTCTGTCTGCATCCGCCAGTACCGCGCATACAGCCCGTCCCGCTCCATCAGCTCCTGATGCGTGCCGCGCTCCTTCATGCCGTCCTCATCCAGCACAATGATCTCATCCGCGCCCAGGATCGTAGACAGCCGGTGTGCGATCGTGATCGTCGTCCGCCCCGCGGCCAGGCGGTCCAGGGCGGCCTGGATGTTCCGCTCGCTTTCATTGTCCAGTGCGCTGGTCGCCTCGTCCAGAATCAAAACAGGCGGGTTTTTCAAAAAGACCCGGGCGATCGCAATGCGCTGCTTCTGCCCGCCGGAAAGCCGGGCACCGCGCTCTCCCACCTCGGTATCCAGTCCGTTCGGCAGACTCGCCAGAAACTCCGTCAGATCCGCGTTCTTCGCGGCTTCCGCGATCTCCTCGTCCGTCGCGTCCGGGCGGCCGTAG
>CAYLPO010000438.1:0-1713 GCA_964385575.1 uncultured Lachnospiraceae bacterium
GGTCTGCACTTACATCGTAGGCACTGAGTTTCCGGATAATTTCCTGTACGGACAATGCATGCTCCTCATCCGTCTCTTCGGAAAGGATTTTCACCAGGTAAAGGAGCTTCAGTTTTTGGTTCGTGCTTTTAGGCATGGCGTACCTCCCGCGCGGTGTCGCTGACGGATTCATTATATACCTCCGGTCGGCCGGTGTGGTATATTTTAAACGGAGTATTCCGGGCACAGAAGATACGAGGAGAGAGAACATGTCGGCCAGCACATCATTTGAAGAGATCTTAAGAGAGAACGGCTTCCGGCTCGCGTCGTACATCGACGAGGCGGACCGCAAGGACATCGCAAACTTTCTGTCCGGTATTCTGGAAGGACAGGGCGGCGTCACGGACGCGGAGGTTGAGAGCATTCTGGAGAGCTATATCGACCTGGGACTGCTTGACCGGCTTGAAGATTCGGAAGATGAAGAGGGAATCGTCGCAGATTTCCGCGAGGTGAAGCCCGGCAGCTCGAAGATCGTCGTGCCCGAAGATCCCTGTGAGGCGGAGCGGATTCATGCGGAGAAGACGCAGGCGGCGGAGCGCGGTGAGAACGCTCCGGAGGACCATGCCGATGCCGAAGAGGATCACACCACCCTCCTGGCAGCCATCCCGCAGGAGCGGAAGAAAAAGGAGAATGCCTCCTGGGAACTGTTTCACACGGAGACGAATTTCACGGATGCGGAACACCCCATCCTGGTGCTCGAGGATCCGGAGCATGTGATCCCGCATCATCAAACCGGTGCATTCACGAACCCGGAGCGTAAGACCGCCTTCGAATATGTCGCGGAGGGACGGCCTCATTCCGCCAAGATCCTTTACCTGGACAGCCGTTTTCTGAAACTTATGACCTGGCTCGGTGAGGGGCACATCGCGGTGCGCCTGACGGGCCATCCGATCTATGTGCAGCCGTCTGAGACAGGCGCCGCCCCGCAGATGGAGGGCTATGCCGTCTATAAGATCCGCGCGGTCAGCGTGAACGCGAATGAGATCCTTCAGACCGCAAATAACGATTTCCTGCAGCTGGTCATCCGGCGCATTCTGGACAGCCGCCCTCGTGAGGCGGCGGACGAGGACGAACGCGACCGCTCCGATGAGAGCATTCTCCTCACGGATATGGCCGCCATGATCGACTATGTGAATGTCGCGGAAGATACCCTTCCGGATAATGTCCGCAACTGGGCGCACCGGAACATTGCCATGTCGAAGTCGAAGACCGTCAGCCCGGAAGAGAAGCGCCATGCACAGCGCGCACTCTCCATGATGCTGAATATCCGCTGGCAGGGTTCGTACTTCGCGCCGGTGGACCCTGCGGCCGCGCGCCGCATCCTGGATGAAGAGCTTTACGGTATGGAGAAGGTGAAGCAGCGGGTCATCGAGACCATCATTCAGATCAACCGGACACACACCCTTCCGGTCTACGGTCTGCTGCTGGTGGGTCCGGCCGGCACCGGAAAGAGCCAGATCGCCTATGCGGTCGCACGCATCCTGAAGCTGCCGTGGACCACGCTGGACATGAGTGCCATCACGGACGTGGAACAGCTGACCGGTACGCCGCGCGTCTACACAAATGCGAAGCCGGGGCATGTCATGGAGGCGTTTTCGCGGGCGGGCGCATCGAACCTGGTGTTCATCATTAACGAGCTGGACAAGGCTGACTCCGGCCGCCAGGGCTCGAACC
>CAYLPO010000439.1:0-1711 GCA_964385575.1 uncultured Lachnospiraceae bacterium
TCACCCGTGGCTGGATCGCTGCACGCACGCGCACGACTGATTGTTCAGAGCGGACGTGAGCTGGAAACGGGGATTGCTTCCGGCATAAACGGAGACCGTCTTTGTCATAGGCGGGAACCGTGATTGCAATGATTGACGATCTGCCTGCAGGGGAACGGGCTTTCCCCTGCAGGCCGTTTTATTGCCGGTTTGTCATGTGACACAGAGGTGTTTCAGAGGAGCTTACGATGGATCGAAAACTGGCATTGGATTTGACACGGGGGGAGATCTGGAAAGTTCTTCTGGCGTTTATTCTGCCGATTCTGGCGGGGAGCCTCATCCAGCAGCTTTATACCACCGTGGATGCCGTGGTCGTGGGGTGGTTTGCGGGAAGGTCGGGCCTGGCGGCCATCGACTCGGTTCATACGCTTTTTAAGTTTCCGCTGAATTTCATGTCCGGCCTTTCTGCCGGTGCGACGATCATGGTTTCCCGGCATTTCGGTTCGGGGGACTCCCGAAAACTGGAAGATGCGATCCGGTCGGCGTTCACCATCGCCGTGATCCTGGGCGTGGTGTTTTCCCTGGCGGGAGCTCTGGCTGCGCCCGGACTTTTGGATCTGATGTCCGTGCCGGCGGAGATCCGCCCGGTGACCCTGGTCTACGTTCGGATCTATTTCGGCGGGCTCTGGACCATGACGCTCTATAACATGATCGCCGGGATTCTCCGGGCTTTCGGAAATTCGAAAAGCCCGTTTTATATCTTGCTCGTCTGCTGCGCGGTCAATGTTGCGGGGGACCTGCTCCTGGTCGGTGTCCTGCACGCCGGGGTGGCGGGTGCGGCTGCGGCGACCGTCGCGTCTCAGCTGATCAGTGCGGTGCTCGCACTGCGTTCTCTGAAAAAGACATTTCCGCAGGAAGGTCTCCTGCGGTTCTCGTCTGACGGGAAAAAGATCGGACGGATGCTCTCGATCGGTCTGCCGCTGGGGCTGCAGGGCATCTTTTTCCCGATCGCGAATTCGATCATTCAGGCCAGCATCAATAAGATGGGAACGGATGTGATCGCCGCATGGGCGGTCTGCGGGAAACTGGACCTGCTGATCTGGCTGGTAGCGGACGCCATGTCGCCGGCGCTGTCGACTTATACCTCGCAGAATGTCGGGGCGGGTCAGACCGGCCGGGTCGTGCGCGGCGCCTTGACCGGTGTCGCATTCTCGGCGGGAGCGGTCGCGGTGATCAGCCTGTTTTTATTTCTGTTCCCCGGACAGCTGGGCAGCCTTTTCGCAACGGGAGCGGACCGGGAAGTCCTCCTGCCCATGATCATTCATTTCATGCGCATGATGGCGCCATTCTATGTCTTCTATGCAGTGGCCGAGGCGTTTTCCGGCACGTGCTGCGGTACGGGAGACACGGTGCGGCCCATGATCGTAACGCTTCTTTGTACCTGCGGCTTGCGGGTCGCGGCCATCTTTCTGATCCTTCCGCGTTTCGGAACCATGGACTGCATCGTCTGGATCTATATCGCGTCCTGGATCGTGACGGCTGCGGCGTTTACCGCAATGTTCGCATGCAAAGTCCGCGCCCTCCGGCGTTCGGCCTGAGGGATGGAGTCATGATCGTTTCAACCGGTCCGTGGCTTCCGGAAACAGCTCGTAATAGACCCGCTTCATCTCTTTTTCCGCTTCCAGAACGATGGGGCTTTTCATGTCTTCCCGCCGCGCCAGGATCATATCGA
>CAYLPO010000440.1:0-1707 GCA_964385575.1 uncultured Lachnospiraceae bacterium
AGATGATGAGCTGGCTGCAGAAATAAGGAAGGCATCATTATGAGAAGTGATAATGTAACGAAAGGCGTGGAGCGTGCTCCCAACCGCTCCCTGCTGTACGCTCTCGGTTATTCCAAGGAAGAGATCGAACGCCCCCTCATCGGCGTGGTCTGCTCCTACAACGAGATCGTTCCCGGTCATATGAATCTGGACAAGATCGCCGATGCGGTCAAGACCGGCATCGAGATGGCCGGCGGCACCGCCGTCATGTTCCCCGCCATCGCAGTCTGCGACGGCATCGCCATGGGACATATCGGCATGAAATACTCCCTGGTCACCCGCGACCTGATCGCGGACTCCACGGAATCCATGGCCATCGCCCATCAGTTTGACGGTCTGGTCATGATCCCCAACTGCGACAAAAACGTTCCCGGACTGCTCATGGCAGCAGCCCGTGTCAACGTTCCCACCATCTTCTGCTCCGGCGGGCCCATGCTGGCAGGCCGTCTCAACGACGGACGCCGCACCAGCCTGAGCCACCTGTTCGAAGCAGTCGGCGCCTACAAAGCCGGCAAGCTGGATGATGCAGGCGTCGAGGAATACGAACAGAACGCCTGTCCCACCTGCGGTTCCTGCTCCGGCATGTATACCGCAAACTCCATGAACTGCCTCACCGAGGGTCTGGGCATGGCACTGCGCGGAAACGGCACCATCCCCGGTGTCTACTCCGCCCGTCTGCGCCTCGCCAAGCACACCGGCATGCAGATCATGGAACTGGTGAAAAAGAACATCCGTCCCCGTGACATCATGACCGAGCAGGCATTCCACAATGCCGAGACTCTGGACATGGCACTGGGATGCTCCACCAACTCCATGCTTCACCTTCCCGCCATCGCCCATGAGTGCGGCATCGAACTGAGTTTCGATATGGCAAACGAGATCTCCGAGAAGACTCCGAACCTGTGCCACCTGGCACCGGCCGGAAACACCTACATGGAAGATCTGGATCGCGCCGGCGGTGTTTACGCCGTTATGACCGAGCTGTGCAAGAAAGACCTTCTGGACACTTCCGTCATGACCTGCACCGGCAAGACCATGAAGGAGAACCTGGAAGGTGTGGTCAACCGTGATCCCGAGCTGATCCGGCCCATCGAGAACCCCTACTCCCCTTACGGCGGCATTGCCGTTCTGAAGGGCTCTCTCGCTCCGGAAGGCTGCGTCGTCAAGCAGTCTGCCGTGGCAGAGGAAATGATGGTTCACCAGGGTCCCGCCCGTGTCTTCGACAGTGAGGAAGATGCCATCGCCGCCATTTACGAAGGCAAGATCGTTGCCGGCGACGTGGTGGTCATCCGCTACGAAGGTCCCAAAGGCGGCCCCGGCATGCGCGAGATGCTCAATCCCACCTCTGCCATCGCCGGCATGGGTCTGGACAAGGACGTTGCCCTCATCACCGACGGACGCTTCTCCGGAGCAACCCGCGGCGCATCCATCGGACATGTGTGTCCGGAAGCGGCACAGGGCGGCCCCATCGCCTTCGTGGAAGAGGGTGACCAGATCGCCATCGACATCCCCAACAAGACCATTGAGCTTCTGGTGGATGAAGAGACCCTCGCAGCCCGCAAGGCCGCATGGGTATGTCCCGAGCCGAAAGTGAAGACCGGTTATCTGGCACGTTATGCCAAGCTCGTTACCGATTCTTCCCGCGGTGCGGTTCTGGAGTAATTACCT
>CAYLPO010000441.1:0-1697 GCA_964385575.1 uncultured Lachnospiraceae bacterium
TGTAATGGTTGTACCGCCGTTTGTATCAAAGCCTGAAATCTCTTTTATATGCTCAACATAAACTGAAACTGTCTCTGTCTTTGTTGATGCGCCCGAAACCGCAATAACCGTAGGATCGATAGAATCGCTCTCTCTGTAGAAATATGTTACCTGATATCCTACATACGTATCAACCTCAGTGTTTGGAAGCTCTGTTTCAAACTTAACATCGTCAATGATAAACTGACCCTTAGGAACATCCTTGTAGTCTGAGCTTACCGTTACAATTGATGTTGCCTGCAATGTACCCTTCTTGTCAATAACATTGAACTTTGCCTTTGCAAGAGTTCTTGTTGCGTTATACTGAGGGTTGCCGTTCTTGTCGGTTGTTGTAATCTCGTTATAGTCTGTGATAAGAGCATTGTAAACCATCTTGATTACAAGGCCACGCTCTGCAGGAACTCCTGCTGCCGATACTGCATGGTCTGTAAGCTTTAGAGATGTTGCCTGCTGCTGATAACCCTCAGGATATCCGCCGAGCATCTTTGCGTTTACATCATAGCCCAGAGCGCAAACTATCATCTTTTCAACCTGCTCGTACAATACATCGTCATCAGGTCTGAAAGAGCCGTCTGTGTAGCCGTTTAAAATACCTAATTTTACCGCACTTGCAACAGTATCTGCTGCCCAGTGGTCTGTCTTTAAGTCATTAAACATCTTGCCGTCATATTTCTCTGACGCAACTACATTTAATGTTCTTAATACAATTGCAGACATTTCTGCACGTGTAATGGTTGACTCCGGATTTACCGAGCAGTCATCATAACCCTTGATAATTCCTAATGCAGAGCATAATGCCAATGCCTTCTGATAGTAATTATCAGTTTCGTAGCTGCTTTGCTCTGTGGCTAAAGCTGCAGCTGTTTCGGTTGTCTCCTCATCAGCCATTGCAGTTATACCGAATGATGTAACTGCCATAGCTAAACTAAGTGCCATACTGAGGAGCTTTTTCATTGTTTTACTCATGTGAATACCTCCATTGTTTTTATATAATAAATCCGTTCTCTCCCCCGGATATATTAACTTATTTGTTTTTGTTTTTTTAATACTTCTTTGTATTCTACAGGCGAGAAGCCTGTGTACTTCTTAAATACCTGCGAAAAGTACTGCGAATTTGTGCCGTAACCGGTTTTTTGGGCAATCTCGTAAATTTTCTGACCTTGTCCCTCCCGTATTATCTGCTTTGCAAGCTCCATTCGCTTTTCCATTACATATACAGAAAAATTCTTGCCAAGCTCCTTTTTAAAGAGCTTTCCGAGATAGTCGCCGTTTGTATATAGTATTGTACTTGCTATCCACCTTAGCGACAGCTCGTCATTTGATAAATTCTGGTCGACTATCCTTAATGCCTTGGTTATTAAGGTGCTGTATGCGAGCCTGTCGGCAGATACATTTTCAAGCGTTATCTCCTTCGCTTTTTCGGTTATAAACTGCTCAATTTCAGAGAGAGTTTTACCCTCCTGGATAGAGAATATCCCCTTCATCGCTTCCTCCATCCTGTCAACACCGCAACAGCGTATTATGCAGACATAAAGCTCTAAGCAATATGTTTTTGCAACGCTCGGAATGGGAGATGCCTCTCTTAAATCCTTGAAAAATGTGGTAAGAAGGCGCATTGCCTCTTCTTCATCACCGCTCCCGACCGCTTTTTCAATCAT
>CAYLPO010000442.1:0-1689 GCA_964385575.1 uncultured Lachnospiraceae bacterium
CTGGCGGCACAAACTTTTTCATTTTTCACTGTCTACTTGACGGGGAGCACACCATCTTTAAAACATGTCAATGCACGCATCGCATTCGCATGTAACCTCGGCCGAACCGCTCTCACGCGCCCTCGACCAATGCAGCCGTCTCGCGGCAGATCATCAGCTCCTCATTCGTGGGGATCGCCAGAACCGGGATGCGGGACTCCGGGGTCGTGATCACGGCCTCGACACCCATCGCCGCGTTATTTGCCTCTGGATCCAGCTCGATGCCCAGGAAGCCGAGTCTCTCCACAATCTGCTCGCGGATCTGCGGGGAGTTCTCGCCGATGCCGGCGGTAAAGCAGATCGCATCCACGCCGTCCATGGCCGCCGCGTATGCGCCGATGTACTTCGCAACCTGGTAACAGAACACATCCAGCGCGGTCTTTGCTTTCTCATCTCCCTGATCCGCCGCCTCGCGCAGATCGCGGAAGTCGCTGGAAAGCCCGCCCGAAAGGCCGAGCACACCGGATTTCTTATTCAGAATGGTCATGATCTCCGCCAGGTGGAGGTTCTCCTTCGTCGCCAGGAATTCGAAGATCGACGGATCGATGTCTCCGGAGCGGGTGCCCATGGTCAGGCCCGCAAGCGGGGTCAGACCCATGGAGGTATCGACCGACTTTCCGCCGTCGACCGCGCAGATGCTGGAACCGTTGCCCAGATGACAGACGATGGTCTTCAGCTCGGAGAGATCCCTTCCCAGGAACTTCGCGGCACGCTTGGAAACATAAGAGTGGCTGGTCCCGTGGAAGCCGTAGCGGCGCAGGCCGTACTTCTCATAATATTCGATCGGAACTCCGTACAGGAACGCCGCCTTCGGAATGGTCTGATGAAACGCGGTGTCAAAGACCGCCGCCATGGGCTTGCCGGGCATCAGGTTCTGGCAGGCCAGAATGCCGACCACGTTGGCAGGATTATGCAGCGGAGCCAGGTAGTTGCACTCCTCAATGTCCACCAGCACGTCATGATCAAGCAGAACAGCCTCGGAGAACTTCTCTCCTCCGTGTACGACACGGTGTCCGACCGCGCCGATCTCATCGAGCGACTCGATCACCCCGTATTCTTTATCTGTCAGCATGCGAAGCACGAGATTGATGGCCGCGTCATGTGCGGGCATAGCGCGCTCCAGCGTCACTTTCTTTCCGTCAGCGGTCTTATGCGTCAACCGTCCGTCGATACCGATGCGCTCGCAGTTTCCCTTCGCAAGCACCTGCTCACTCTCGGAATCGATCAGCTGGTATTTCAAAGATGAACTTCCGCAGTTGATGACCAGTACTTTCATGTATTCTCCTTCTTTCCGCGGGATCCCTCCCGATTATTATCCTTTCAGAGTTTATTCCTCTTCTGCATTTGTGTCCATAAGGCAATGCAAAATTATTCCATTGTATTAAGAAAAGGCCGAAATCGCATCAGCGGTCCCGCTGTTCCCGCTCCCGTTTGGAATACACGCATCCGCAATAGTCCTGCCGGTACAGTCCGTATCTGTGCGATAACTCGATGGAGCGCTTATATCCGTCCCGCTTCTTAAAGTCTGAAGGCAGCCAGCAAAGCGACGTTCCCGCCAGCTCCTCTCCGATCTCGTTCAGGAGGTGAAGGCCGCCGATAATCCGGCACAGATGCTGGGAGAACTGGAATGAGGATTATCATCTCCCCGGC
>CAYLPO010000443.1:0-1687 GCA_964385575.1 uncultured Lachnospiraceae bacterium
CTGGACGATATGGACGGCTGCGTGAGCAGCATTGTGGTCAGCGCCCTGACGTCTCCGGATAATGAGCTGGCCGAAAAGGCCGCGAAGAATCCGCAGTCCCTGACCATCGCCCAGTATGAAACCTGGTACTGCACGGCGTATGTCAGTTCGATCTGCTACCAGATCCAGGAAGTGATCACGGATTCCGTCGCCTCCGCGGTGCGGCAGGTGGCTGATTCGGAGGGCGCCATTCTGAATAAGACGCAGCTCCTTATGATCCTCATCACCGCGCTCAGCCTTGTCGGTGCGGCACTCGGAATCTGCAACCTGGTGACGGCCAGCGTCATCGAAAGAAGCGGCGAAATCGGCCTCATGAAGGCCATCGGCGCATATAACGGGTCAATTACGGGGCTTGTCCTCACGGAGATTTCCCTGACCGCAATTCTGGGCGGGATCGCCGGCTTCGCGGCGGGATTCGGGTTTGCCCAGATTATAGGCAACACGGTGTTCGGCTCTGCCATTACCATGCGCCCGGTCGTCATTCCGATCGTGGCGGTACTGGTCATTCTGGTGACGCTGGCCGGGAGCATACCGGCGATCCGTATGCTGCTCGGTCTTGAGCCGGCCGAAGTACTGCACGGGAGATAACGGGGGCATAAGAACGATATCATGAAAAAGAGAAAAATGTTTTTCCGCATGATCACGGCCTCTCTCATGAGACGCAGTTCGAGAATGCTGGTGGCGCTCCTGGCGATTGCCATCGGAGCGACCATTCTGTCCGGACTTGTGACGATTTACTACGATGTGCCGCGCCAGATGGGTGCGCAGTTCCGGAATTACGGCGCCAATATCCTGTTCACGCCATCTGAGAACAGCTTCTCGGCAGAGGATCTGGAAGCCGGACTCGCACTCGCGGATGAGGGGGCACTGGTGGGCAGCGCACCCTACCGGTATGAATCAGTAAGAATTCACGAGCAGCCTGTCATGGCGGCCGGGACAAATATGGAAGGCGCACAGAAGACCAGCCCGTACTGGCTTGTGGAGGGCGAATGGCCGTCTGCTTCCGGCGAGGTCATGATCGGCAAGAATGTGGCGGACAATCTGCAGCTGAAAAACGGCAGCACATTTTCCATGGTCTATACCGGCGAGGATTCGGAGGAGACGCCGGCGGAGAGCGGGGCAGAATCCGCGGCCGACGGAGTGGAATCCGCGGCAGAAGAAGCGGAATCTCTGGCTGCCGGGCCGGCGGACGGATCCGGCGGAGAGGAGGACGCGGAAGAGGACGATTACCGCGAAGCGGAGTTCACCGTGACGGCGGTTTTAAGTACCGGCGGACCGGAAGAGAACTATGTGTATATCAGCATGGAGGACCTGGAATCGCTGACGGAAATCAGCGGCACGATCGATCTGGCGGAGGTCAGTATGTCGGCCGGGGCCGAAGAACTGAATGCATATACGGAGAAGGTCAGCGGGGAAGTGCCGGCTGTCCGCGCACAGCTGGTCAAGAGAGTGACGGCATCCGAGACGACGGTTCTGTCAAAGCTGCAGGCCCTGGTGCTTCTGGTGACGATCGTTGTGCTGGCACTGACCATGATCTGCGTGGCGACGACGATGACGGCCGTCGTGGCGGAGAGAAGGCGCGAGATCGGTCTGCGCAAGGCCATCGGCGCTTCCGACGGAAGCATTATCCGCGAGTTCATGGGCGAGG
>CAYLPO010000444.1:0-1680 GCA_964385575.1 uncultured Lachnospiraceae bacterium
CCATACAGCTCCTTCACCGCGCGGACTTTATCCGCATCCACCGAGATCACGGCGCCGCGCCGGCGGTCAAGCTTTACGAAGCCCTCCTGGCGCAGCACGGTATAGGCTTTATTCACCGTGTGCATGTTAATACCGATCGTGTCTGCGAGCTGACGCACCGAGGGCAGGGAATCTCCCTCATGAATGACATCGTTCGCCAGACCGTAGATGATCTGGTTTCGAAGCTGCATGTAGAGCGCTTCGTCGCTGTTAAAATCGATCTGTATGTAAAACATACCTGCCTCCCGGGATTCAGCATAGACTGCCGGAATGATAGTGTTCTATTAAATATAGAACAAATATACCGCACGATCCCCTTTTGCGCAAGAGAAAATCGCGGAAAGAAAATGCAAACCGCGAAAAGACCGTTCCGAGTCTTTTCTCCGGTTTGCATTATTTTCAAGTGCTTCCCACGCAAGCGATCGCGCGGGATCGGGGTTCTGCATTTACGCGGCAGGATTATTCATCAAAACCGCCGTCCTCTTTCTCCAGCAGGCGTTTCTCCATCTCCTCGAGTTCATTAATGAAGCCCTTGGCTCCGGCCATGCTCTCCGGGAGATTAAAGTCCGGAACTTCTTCGGGTGCTGCGGGCGTCTCAGGCTGCGGAGCCGGCGTTTCAGCAGCTGCGCTCATAGCCGTCTCCGGCATTCCGTTATAGCCTTCGTAAGAATCGGGCTCCGCGGGGATCTCCGGTTCTTCCGGAATCTCCTCCGGTTCGATTACCGCTTCCGCAGGTACTTCTCCGTCCGGAATATCCTCGTCGAAGAACTCGTCCTCATAAGGTTCCTCACCCGAGAACCCGTCATCGATGGGACCGTTATCCGGGCCGTATCCGCCGAAACCGTCATCCGGACCGTCATCATAAGGCGGTTCTCCGGAAGGTGCGGAGGCCGCTCCGCCTTCCAGCGCGTCGATACGCGCTTTCTTCTTCGCGTTCGCCGCCGCCAGAGCGATCGTCGCGATCAGGAACACCGCCGCGGCCGCGCCGAGCCCGATCGGGAGGATCTTATCCTTCAGGCTGCTTTCCTCTGCCGGTTCTTCCACGGGCAATGCCTCGGTCTCCGTCTCTTCCTCGGTTTCCTGCGGAGCTTCCAGCGTCTCGCGAACATAGCGCTGCATGGTCTTCTCACGCGCGTCATAGCGGTAGAAGCCCAGCTCACCGGCCGGGTTCACCACATGCACCAGCGCGAAATCTTCATCCGTACCGTTTCCGGCTTTCCATGCCTGGATCACATCCGCAGTGCGCGCAGGCGCAGTCTCATCTGTCTCCTCACCATCCGTGTCCGCGGTCGCTGCATCATTATTTTCATTCTCCGTGACATTGACCTCGATCTCCGTCTCGGTGAAGCCTTCCGGCACAGCTGCCGCGTCATGAAGCGGGATAACCGCATAGGTGTCATTGATCATAACGAGCGGAGCGAAGGTATCGGAGTTCTCGTCCCAGACCAGGAAGCGTCCGTTATTCTGGTCCTGATCCGCCACACGGAACAGGTACGTGTCCGCCTGAAGCGCTTTCCCGACCTCGATGGGGGTCTGTCCCTCGCCGTAGTTCAGGCTCGCCGCCTCGAATCCGGCAGGGAGATAATCCGTGTTCAGCTCCTCAACGATGTACCAGGTCTGACCTTCAAACTCGACCTGGAG
>CAYLPO010000445.1:0-1675 GCA_964385575.1 uncultured Lachnospiraceae bacterium
AGCCCCGCGCGGGCAGCCGACACACGACTTTGCGCCACGGTCTGAAACGCGAACCCGAAGCTGGAGCAGATCACCGCGAGCGCCAGGATCATCATCCACAGGCGCGGCTCCCTGGGCAGCATCAACTCCCGGAAACCGGCCGCCGCTGCCAGCGACAGGCCGCCCATGGTGCCCAGCTGCACGATGCCGATGGACAGCGGGTCCTCTTCTCCCGATGTAACTTTCGAAGTCACGATGATCGCCAGAGCGTAAAGTACCGCACTCATCAAGCCCCATCCGAAGCTTCCCGTCAGGCGTCCCTGCTGCAGCGCCAGACACACGACCCCCGCAAATGCCACCGCGGTGCAGACCGTGGTGATGCGTTTCGGCAGTCTCCGGATCAGAATGGTCTCGATCACCGGCACGAAGATGATCGCGCAGTTTTCCAGCAATGAGACCAGCGACGAATCCGCCGTCTGCAGTGCCTTCAGCTCACAGGACATCACCAGAAAATACATGACGCCGACCGCCAGACCGCCCAGAAACGTCCGGCGGTTCATGCGCAGCTTCTTCGGAAAAATCACGCACAAAATCGCGAACGCCATCAAGAAGCGGATGGCCATCAGGTCAAACGCCCCCATGCTCTCCAGCAGGATCTTGCTGAACATGAACGAGCTCGCGCGCGCCGCGATCACGACGGCCAGGAGCAGTTCGTATTTGCGGTCTGTGGTCTCTCCCATGAATGTCTTTTTCCAAAAAGAAACACCGCCGCCCGAAAGGACGGCGGTATAAACCCAAATCATGTATCAAGGCATGCCCCAAACCGGGCCGCCTCCCTCAGGATCACTCGTTCATCAGGAACCCGGGGATATTAATGGTGCGCTGCTTCGACACGCGGTAAGGCTTCTGGGAATTCCCGTCGAGCGCCAGATCAATAGCCTCTCGCTGCTGCTGCTCGGTCATATCACGCACGTTCTTATCATGCATGGCATCCTTCAGCGTCTCCGAGAAGGAGCTCTTCGACTCTTCCTTCTTCTCGTCTTCCGCCTTATCAGCCTCTTCCTTTTCAGCCTTCTCTTCCTTCTTCACGTTCGCGGTCGCCATGCCCTCGCGGTCACCCTGCACACCGGTCGCAATGACGGTGATGGACACGGTGTCCTCCTCGGCATCCGTGTAGTTCGCGCCGAAGATAACATTCGCGTCGTCGCCGGCCAGCTCCTGGACATACGTGGTGGCGTCGTTCACTTCCAGCAGTCCGATATCGCCGGACACGTAGATAATGCAGTGCGACGCGCCCTCGATGGTGGTCTCCAGCAGCGGGCTGGAAATGGCTTCCTTCGCAGCCACCATGGCCTTGTCATCACCCGACGCACGGCCGATACCGACATGAGCAATGCCCTTATCCTTCATCACGGTCTGGACATCCGCGAAGTCGCAGTTGATCAGCGATGCGCAGTTAATGATATCCGTGATGCCCTGTACGGTCTGCTGAAGGACCTCATCCGCCTTCTTCAGTGCGTCAGGCATGGTCGTACGGCGATCCACCAGCTCCAGCAGCTTATCATTCGGGATGACGATCAGCGTATCGACGACCTGCTTCAGCTTATCAATGCCGGCCAGCGCGTTATTCATGCGGGCACGCGACTCGAAACGGAAAGGCTTCGTAACGATACCGACGGTCAGGATCCCCAGATCC
>CAYLPO010000446.1:0-1672 GCA_964385575.1 uncultured Lachnospiraceae bacterium
GCGTTCGGCACCGAGCTGATCTGGCCGGAGGACAGCGTCGCGGTCATGCCGCACGTGACGGAAGAGAACCAGGTCATTCCGGATCTCGAGGAGTGGCAGGATTACCTGAAGGTGCCGGAGATCGCGAAGGAGGTCAGCGGAGATGAGGTCTGGGGACCGTTCCGCGAGCGCATCGCGGCAGTGCCGCGGGACGAGTATCTGCTGATGCCGTTCATGCACACCGGCCTGTTTGAGCGGATGCACTTCCTGATGGGATTTGAGGATCTGTTCTGCGCGTTTTACGAGGATCCGGAGGATCTGGCGGACCTGTTCCAGCGGATCGCGGATTACCGCTTCGAGGTCTTTAAGACGCTGATCGACCACACGCACCCGGATCTGATCCTCTCGCACGACGACTGGGGCACGAAGACCCAGCTCTTCATGCAGCCGGATCTGTGGCGTGAGTTCATTAAGCCGCATTATGAGAAGCTGTACAGCTACTGCCATGATGAGGGCATCATCGTCGTACATCACTCCGACTCGTTCCTGGAACCCATCATCGAGGATCTGATCGATATCCACGCAGATGTCTGGCAGGGCGTGCTGCCGCAGAATAACATTGACCAGCTGCTGGAGATCGCGGACGGCCGCATCACGCTGCAGGGCGGCCTGGAGATGGGCATCTGCGACCGACCGGATACGACCGAGGAGGAAGTTCGGGCGAATACGCGCGAGGTCTGTGAGAAGTGGGGCCCGAAGGGGCATTTCATTCCGTCAATCACGTACGGTGGTCCCGGCACGCTGTTCCCGCAGAATTACGGTTACATCTGGGATGAGATCGCGAAGTATAACCATGAGGTTTACGGAACGGAGTATCCGTATCCGTACACCCAGTATGTCGGATAAGAATGATCGGCCTGCGGCTGCGTGAATTTCAGGTTGAAAAATGTCCGCGTTGTGCGGTATTATGAGACATACGTATGAAATGATGCCGACGTGCGGCATTTTCTGAGAAAAAGGAGATTCAAATGGTATATGCGAGTGATTTCAGAAACGGTAAGACTTTCATCATGAACGGCGAGCCCTGCGTGGTCGTGGAGTTCCAGCACGTGAAACCCGGTAAGGGCGCTGCCTTCGTTCGTACGAAGTACAGAAACATTATCACCGGCGCAACCCGTGAAGAGGCGTTTAACCCGGATGCGAAGTTTGAGGATGCGATCATCGAGAAGAAGAAGATGGAGTATCTGTATAACGATGGTGACATGTATTACTTCATGGATCCGGAAACCTATGAGCAGGAGCCCATGGCTTTCGATCTTGTTGAGAACGCCGTGAAGTACATCAAAGAGAATGACGAAGTGACCGTGCAGTACTTCCAGGGAAGTCCTTTCTCCGTGGAGCCGCCCACCTTCGTGGATCTGCTCGTCACTCAGGCAGAGCCTGCCGCGAAGGGAAATACCGCGACGAACGTCACGAAGCCTGTCACCGTGGAGACCGGTGCCGTGGTCCAGGTTCCCGATTTCATCAAGGAAGGCGAGAAGATTCAGATCGACACCAGAACCGGAGAGTATCTGGGCAGATCGAAGTAATTCGTTTGAGAGATCATCAAAACATATGAGAAAAGCGGCAACCGTATGCATTGATATGCTCCCCCCAAGTAGGACACTGAAATATAAAAATCCTACTTGGGGGT
>CAYLPO010000447.1:0-1671 GCA_964385575.1 uncultured Lachnospiraceae bacterium
GGCCTCCTTCTTCGGGACAGTCAGCGTCAGCACGCCGTTTTCGTACTTCGCGGTGATGTCCTCCTCGGTCAGCGCCTCGCCGACGTAGAAGCTTCTCTGCATGGTTCCGGCCCAGCGCTCCTGACGGATGAGCTTGCCTTCCGGCGTCTTCTGATCCTCATCCAGGCCCTTCGCGGCGCTGATGGTCAGGTAGCCGTTCTCCAAACCCACGGTGATCTCATCCTTCTTAAATCCGGGCAGATCCACATCCACTTCGTAGTGGTCTTCGTGTTCGTGAACATCCGTCTTCATCTCATGCGAAGCGTGCTTTCCGTACAGCTTCCGGTCAATGTCGCGGAACTCCTTCAGCGAAGGAAGATCGAACCAATCATCAAATAAACTCTCTCCAAAAATACTCGGTACCAACATCACTAACACCTCCTTACAACTGTCATTCTCGTATGTCGTTACGCGAGCTCGGGAGCGGAGGTCCTTTATCTGAGATCCCTGTTCCTTTGTTCAACTCTTATTATATGCAGGCTGTTAGCAATGTCAATAGGTGAGTGCTAATTTTTACGATAAATTTTTTATAAGGCGAATTTATAGAAACCAAGGTCAAAAAACAGCGCCCGCTTTTAAGCGGACGCTGTTTCGTATATTACCGTTTCACGAACTGCGGACCGGGGCTTTCGCGTTATTCGTTTCCGCCCTCAGCCGCAGCTGCAGCTCTCTTTTCGCGGTTGCGCTTTGCGCTTCCGATGGCCTCGATCACGAGGATGAGCGCCAGGATCGCCATGGCCAGTGCGAATACCAGCTGGAAGACGTGACCCCACATCGGAGCGGCCAGCGTACCGGCGGCAAAACCGACGATCTTGTTCTTGATCGTGATGATCAGGGAAGTCTCGGTCGCGACCAGCATGAACGCCATGGGGATGTAGAACATCTTGTTGTTCTTGCCCACATTGCCCAGCCAGGAGCAGACGGCCATCAGAGCGACGCCGGCCAGCAGCTGGTTCGCAGCGCCGAACAGGCCCCAGATCTGGCTCAGGCTCAGTCCGCCGAGGATGCAGCCGACGATGATCATGAAAGCAGTACCGAACAGCGGGTGCGCCAGAACTTTGCGTGCGCCCGTGGCGTCGCGCCAGGTGGCTTCCTCTTCCTTCAGGAACAGCTCGCTGAACATGAAGCGGCTCAGACGGGTACCGGTGTCCAGGGAGGTCAGCGCGAACACGGAGACCGCCAGAGTCAGCAGGGCGGCGATGACGGCATTGCCGTGGAACATTGCCGCGATACCCTGCGCGAACGCGGTCGCGGGGGAGCCGAGGTCAGCGGTGTAACCGGTCGAGATCATACCGACGGCGATCAGGGAGATGACGCCGAGCGCGGACTCGATCAGCATGGAGCCGTAGCCGATGGGCTTCGCGTGCTTCTCATTCGACAGCTGCTTCGAGGAAGTACCGGTCGCGATCAGCGAGTGGAAGCCGGAGCATGCGCCGCAGGCCACGGTGATGAACAGCGTCGGGAACAGCGGTCCGATGCCGGTGGTCCAGCCGTTGAATGCGGGCAGCTGGAACGTTGCGCTGTGTGATGCCGCTGCGTAGATGATGCCGCCGACGGCGATGGCCATCATGGCATACAGCAGGAAACTGGACAGATAGTCACGGGGCTGCAGCATGATCCAGACGGGGATCA
>CAYLPO010000448.1:0-1670 GCA_964385575.1 uncultured Lachnospiraceae bacterium
CTTGTTATCGGGATGATTATTCCGGGCGTTTCTCCGCTCAGATTTTGACCGCCAGTTCCGCGGCCTGCTGCGTGGCATCGATGGCGTAGCCGGGAGTCTTGGCGTCGCCGATGACATAGTGCTCGATCCCCTGCTCTTCCAGGTAGGACGAAAGCGGATCATAGCTCTTGACGCCGGTGGCGATGATGACGGAATCCACATCACCGATGGTCTCTTCCCGGTCTTCCTTCGTGTAGGAGACGCTGTCCTTGCCGATGCTGCTGCATTTGGCATCCGTGATGACGGTGACATTCTGCTCCTTCAGGGTCCGGTGCATCATGGTCATACGCACGAAATCCAGGCCCGTGGCCACTGCGGAAGCGGCCTCGATGACCGTCACTTCCTTGCCGTTGGCGGAAAGCAGATCCGCCACTTCGCAGCCGATGACGTTGCCGCCGATGACCACGACACGGTGTCCCGCCGTCTTTGTTCCCCGCAGCACGTCCAGTGCGCCGAGAACGTTCTCTCCCTCCACGCCGGGAATGGGCGGGATGAAGGGTTTGCTTCCGGTGGCGACGATGACCACTTCCGGATCAAATTCGCGGATCACTTCCGGCGTGACCTCGGTCTGAAGACGGATCTTCACACCGGCCCGCTGGGCGATGCGGCCCATCTGGTGGGCTGCGGCGAGCATCTCCCCCTTGCGCGGTGCGGCGCCGGCCAGCTGGAACAGGCCGCCCAGGGAACTGGTCTTCTCCATCAGAGTGACCTGATGTCCGCGGCGCTGCAGACGGGTGGCGATCTCCAGGCCGCCGGGGCCTCCGCCTACCACAAGGATCTTCTTTGCCTTTTCGGCCGGTTTCAGGGCGTATTCCGCCTCATTGCCCGCCTCGGGGTTTCTCAAACAGGTGATGGGCATGATGCCGGAACGCTTGAAGCAGCCTTCCATGCAGCCGATGCACTTGACGATATCGTCCAGGTTGCCGCGCTCGAACTTGTTGACGAACTCGGGGTCCGCGATGAGGCCGCGCCCGATACTGACGAAGTCCACTTTCCCCTGAGCCAGGAGATTCTCGGCCACGATGGGATCATTGATGCGTCCTACCACGGACACGGGGATATTCACATGCTTCTTGATCTCCGCCGCGGCATCCGCGTTCAGAGCGATGGGCATGTCGATGGGCGGGATCAGATAATGCTGGTAACCGTAGACACCGACGGAGACGTCGATGAGATCGCTTCCTTCCGCCTCCAGCATCTGGCAGAACCGGATCTGCTCGTCCAGGGTCAGTCCCTCGTTCACTTCCGGCTCCGACCAGCTGACACGGGTCAGCAGCGGGAAATCCGGTCCGACTTTCTTGCGGACATTGCGCATGACTTCCCGTGCGAAGCGGCTGCGGTTCTCGAAGCTGCCGCCCCACTGATCGGTGCGCTTGTTGGAATAGGGGCTCAGGAAGTTCTGGATGAGGTACCCGTGGGCGCAGTGGATCTCGATGGCCTCGAAGCCTGCCTTGATGGCCCGCAGAGCGGCGTCGCCGAAGGCTTCGATGGTCTCCCAGATCTCCTCCTCCGTCATCTCACGTCCCACCGTGCCGCTGCCGGCACAGGGAATTGCAGACGCGGCCAGTGCCGGTCCGTTGGGAGGATCGCCGTAGGTCTGCCGGCCGCAGTGGGCCAGCTGGATCATGGCC
>CAYLPO010000449.1:0-1660 GCA_964385575.1 uncultured Lachnospiraceae bacterium
GAGGATATCACCAGAGAAGTCATCGAAGCTGCCGACAAACTGAAAATCATTGTCTGCTGCAGAAACGAGGCCTTCGCCAGCATCGACATCGATGCCGCGAAGGAGAAGGGAATCCCGGTATTCCGCGCTGCGGGCAGAAATGCAATCGCTGTAGCGGAGCATACGATCGCGCTGCTCATGTGCGTATCCAAGAATATTTCCCTGACGGACCATCTGCTCAAGTACACGGACCAGCTGACCGGCGTGCATTATCAGGATGACGGCGGCAAGCGCGCGGAGACCATGTCCGAGTGGTCCATGGATCCGACGGCGCCCTTCGCCCTCTACGGCGGCGGCCCGGAGATGTACGGCAAGACTTTCGGACAGATCGGCTTCGGCATGATCGGCCGCGAGGTCGCAAAGAGAGCGGATGCGCTGGGAATGAAGGTGCTGATCTATGATCCCTTCGTGGAGCAGAGCGGCATGGACTTCGTGCACGGGACAAAGGCGGATCTCGAGACCGTGATGAAGGAATCGGATTTCGTCAGCGTCAACTGCAACGTGACGCCGGATACGGTGGGCCTTGTCAGCCGTGAGCTGATCGCGCTCATGAAGCCGACCGCGTATTTCGTGAATACCGCTCGCGCCAAGGTGCTGGATTACGACGCTCTCTATGATGCGCTGAAAGAGAAGCGGATCGCCGGCGCCGGACTCGATGTGTATCCGGTGGAGCCGATTCCGGCAGGGGACAAGTTCCTGTCGCTCAGGAATGTGGTCCTGACGCCGCATCTGGCCGGTTCCGCGAGGGATATCGTCGGACATCAGATCGATATTACCCTGCACGACGTGAAAGCATATCTGGCGGGTGAGAAGCCGAAGTTTATCTGCAATCCCTCTGTCCTTGAAAAGTAACTGATAACGGAATATCTGTCATGCCGCACCCGACTCTGCATAATCCTTTCTGACCCGGTTATTTATGAGGTGCGGCATTTTTCAGACGCTGATAACGCAGAGACGGGGGCGTCATAGATGAATTATTCGATCGCAATTGATATCGGTACGACAACAGTCAAATGTATTTTGTTCAGTGAAGGCTGCCGCATCGTCGCGGAGGCTTCCAGAGAATATACGACCCTGCACCCGAAGCCGTCCTGGGCGGAACAGGATCCGGAAGCCTGGTGGAACGGGACCGTGGAGTCGATCCGGCGCCTGCTTGAAAAAAGCGGAGCGGATCCCAAAGAGATCCGCGTTATTTCCGTCAGTTCGCAGGCCCCTGCCGTGCTGCCCGTATCAAAGGAAGGCAGACCGCTGAGAAACGCGATGATCTGGATGGACAGGAGGAGCGTGAAGGAACAGGAAGAGCTCGCCGGGACGCTGGGGGAGAGGCATGTATTTGATCTCACCGGGAACCGGCTGGATTCCTACTTTACCCTGACAGAGCTGGCCTGGTGCATGAAGCATGAACCGGAGATAATGGAGAAATGCCATAAGCTTCTGCAGGTCAACGGCTACGTGAACATGAAGCTGACAGGCGTCTTCTCCATTGATGTCTCGCACGCTACGCTGACCCAGCTGTTCGATGTCCATCATGAATGCTGGAGCGATGAGCTGATTGAGGCTGCGGGTGCGGACAGGTCCTGGATGCCGGATGTCTATGAATGCATGGATCCGCTGGGATGTG
>CAYLPO010000450.1:0-464 GCA_964385575.1 uncultured Lachnospiraceae bacterium
TCACCGGAGGAGTTCCTGGACGAACTGTTTGCGATACGCTTTCCGAATCCGTACCTTGGTGATACCAGCGCGAGAATCGCGGTGGACATTTCCCAAATGACGGCCATTCGTTTCGGCGAGACCATAAAGGCCTATGTCGAGCGGGATGGGAGCGCAGGAAAACTGACAGCCGTTCCGCTGGCGATCGCAGGATGGCTCCGGTATCTGCTGGGATTGGACGATCAGGGAGAACCCTTTGACCTGTCCCCGGATCCGATGATTCCTTACATGCAGGAACAACTGAAGGGCATTGAATTCGGCAGGCCGGAAAGCCTGACGGAACAGCTCAGGCAGGTCCTGACCAGCACAGAGCTCTTTGGATCAGATCTCTATCAGGCAGGCCTCGGTGAAAAGATCGAGACCATGCTCAGAGAAGAACTGGCAGGGAAGGGAGCTGTGCGGGCAACTCTCAGGAAATACCTCGC
>CAYLPO010000450.1:474-1660 GCA_964385575.1 uncultured Lachnospiraceae bacterium
CCGGTAAGGCGATTCCGCTGCCATCCGGATCTTTTCCGGCATCTCACCCGGGGGAGAGCCGGACGGATGACCCCGTCTTCCTCCAGTTTTTGCAGGAAGGTTATTTCCTTCTCCGTCATGGCTTCCGGAACAAAGGAATGTATGCCATCACAGTTCAGGAGAACCTGATATTCGTCTTTGCCGAAAAAAGAAACCTGCCCACGGGACGCGCGAAGCAGTCCGGTGGGCAGATTTTTGATTGCCTTCAGGAATTCTTCTGCTTTTGTGATAAAATCCTCCAACAAAATCAATCTAACAAAAAATTATCCAATGTCAATGAATTACGGGGACGTTGTTACTGACTCAAACAACCTCCCTATACCTCATTTTTGAAGAATATCACCGATGTCACCGTCGATGCAGATGCTTCTGTCTTCAATTTCTTCCGGGCAGTATGCTTCACCGTAGTTCAGGCAGGCGTAGACTGCTTTGGCGTTTACATACGTTTCGTGCCAGAACGGATACTTAATGATGACCGGGGTATTGGAACCGACTCCAAGCTCCAGATACAGGACATGCTGATCCTGATGGCTTTCCAGGAACCTGCCGTATGCCGCGGAAGCCTTGTGCCATGCTTCGTCTTCCACAAAGGTGTCGTCAGACCGCAGATTCATGGTCATCGGCTCCCCGCAGACCGGGCAGTACGGGATAAGGCCGGACGGTACGTTCATGGTTAACAGGGAATAATCCGTCCTGCCGTCTTCCGTCACCGGAGGGATGAGTTCGCTGTTTTCTCCGATCACAAATCCCTGGGCGAGGAGCATTTTCACGACTTTTCCCTTGTTGTCGTAGGTTCTCTGATGGCATGGCCTGCTGCACTGCCAGAGACCGTAATCTCCCTGCGTACAGAAGAGCCGTTCCCTGTCAAAACCGGCTTTGTGGAACTGATGATCCACATTTGTGGAGATAACGAAATAGTCTTTGTCCTTTACCAACTCCAGAAGGGTATCATAAACGTTTTTGGGCGGATACACGTATCGATTAACATAGATGTGTCTTGACCACCAGGCCCAGCGGGTCTCTTCATCCGGGAATGGATAGAAGCCTCCGGAATACATATCCCGGATGCCGTATTTTTTCGCGAAATCCCCAAAGTATTTATCAAACCGTTCTCCGTCGTATGTCAGCCGGCGGATGTGGAGAGTCC
>CAYLPO010000451.1:0-1654 GCA_964385575.1 uncultured Lachnospiraceae bacterium
AATGTGCCGACAGCCTCACCAGTGCTGGGACCCCCAATATAAACGCCTCCGGAATGCAGGTCTTCACATCCACCTCGGACAGGATGACCGTGCAGTGCATGTCGCAGTCTTTCAGCTTCGCGAGCTGGTCCAGCGCCTTCTGCGCCTCCGGATCGGTCACCGCACAGATCGACAGCGCAACCAGGATCTCCTCCATGTGCAGGCGCGGGTTCCGGTTCCCGAGGTTCTTTACCTTCAGCTCCTGGATGGGCTCAATGATGCTCGGAGAGATCAGCTCGCGCGCGTCGTCGATCCCGCCGAGCGCCTTCAAGGCGTTCAGCAGCATCGCCGAGCAGCAGCCCAGCAGCTCCGAGGTCTTTCCGGTAATGATCCGCCCGTCAGGCAGCTCGATGGCTGCCGCCGGCTCGCCGGTGATCTCTTCCTTCACGCGCGCCGGCGACACGACCCTGCGGTCCTCCGGGGTCACGCCGGCCTTCTTCATGAGCAGTTCCAGCTTATAAATGATATTATCGGCAGCCTCCGGGTTATTCCCGCGGCGCTTGTCACACAGCGCGGTGAAGTACCGGCGGATGATCTCCTGTTTCGACGCCTCGCAGACCGCATCATCGTCAATGATGCAGTTCCCCGCCATGTTCACGCCCATGTCCGTCGGGGATTTGTACGGGCACTCGCCCATGACCTTCTCCATGATGGCCGAAAGCACCGGGAAGATCTCGACGTCACGGTTATAGTTCACCGTCGTCTTCCCATACGCCTCCAGATGGAACGGGTCGATCATGTTCACATCGTCCAGATCCGCCGTGGCCGCCTCATAGGCCAGGTTCACCGGATGGTTCAGCGGGATGTTCCAGATGGGGAAGGTCTCGAACTTCGCATAGCCGGCTTTGTTCCCGCGCTTATTCTCATGATACAGCTGCGACAGGCAGGTCGCCATCTTTCCGCTGCCGGGACCGGGTGCGGTGATCACGACCAGATTCCGGCTGGTCTCGATGTAATCGTTCTTCCCGTAACCCTCGTCGCTCGCGATATTCGCCAGATCGGACGGATACCCCTCGATGGGATAATGATGATAGACCTTGATCCCTAAGCTCGACAGCTTATCCCCGAACGCCTTCGCGGCGGGCTGCTCCGCGTACATCGTGATTACCACGCTGCCCACGTACAGGCCGATTCCGCGGAACGCGTCGATCAGACGCAGCACCTCGGACTGATATGTGATGCCCAGGTCGCCGCGGACCTTATTCGACTCAATGGCCTCAGAAGCAATGACGACCACGATCTCTACATCTTCGCTGATCTGCATCAGCATGCGCAATTTCGAATCCGGCATAAAGCCCGGCAGCACGCGCGATGCATGATAATCATCGAACAGTTTTCCGCCGAACTCCAGATAGAGTTTTCCGCCCAGTTCGTTAATGCGTTCCTTGATCCGCTCAGACTGCATGCGGAGGTACTTGTCATTGTCAAATCCGATCTTGTTCATATGTTCTCCCCTGATTACGGTGCGGCGAAGCGGCGCCGCAGATCCGTTTGCTGATCCGCGCTCCTGCTTTTGCCGAATTATGCCTCATATATCCTAACATAAACGGACGTCTTTGGCACCACGAAACCGCCGCGGCAGCTCATAAAACTTTTGATAATCCGCACTCCCATT
>CAYLPO010000452.1:0-1646 GCA_964385575.1 uncultured Lachnospiraceae bacterium
GAATGAAAAGATCCAGCCTGCGGACTGTGCAGGAAGGGACATGCCGGAGAGAGACCGCAGGAAAGGCCGCATTGTACTGCTGACGGCAGTGCTGGCTGCGGCTCTCGTGCTGATCGCGCTCATGCCGGAGCTGGCTGCGGCGCGGAGAAAAGGCAGCCCGGACAGGGCGGAAGGCTCATCCGCCGGCGCCGGTATTTCCGGAGAGGGAAATGCATCGGTACAGGATCCTGCCGGTACCGATGAGACGGAGGAAGAGACGGATCCTGACGGCTCTGCCCCGCTGCCCGTGGCGGACGGCTCTGCCCCGCAGCCCGTGGCGGACGGCCTGCTCCGGGTCGCGTGGAAGTTCGTGCAGAACGAAATGGACGTCGCGAAGAACGCGTCAGACTATCTTCTTGCGCTCAACATCTTTGACCAGCTTGTCAGTATCGTGGTGGATGAGGACGGAACGACCAGGACAGTGCCATCAGCCGCCGAGAGCTGGGAGGTGTCCGGGGACGGCCGGGTCTATACCTTCCGGCTGCGGGATGATCTGTATTTTTCCGACGGATCGAAAGTCACGGCGGAAGATGTCAGGTTCTCATCTACGCGCCTTTTGTCGGTGCCGGACAGTGTACATACCGCTTATATGGATATGGTAGAGGGTGCGGATGAAGTGCTGGACGGCAAAACGGATGTGCTGGAAGGCATCCGGGTGCTCAGCGACAGGGAGTTCACGATCACGCTGGAGGAGCCGTTCTCGGGCTTCATAAACATGCTGGGGTCTCCTGCCTGCAGCATCCTCACGAAGAAGTATGTCACCGCCGCTGGAGACAATTTCGGCCGGGATCCCCAGTATACCGTGGGCTCCGGCGCCTATTTCATCAGGGACTGGAGCAAGAAGCATATAACGCTGGAGACGAACCCGTATTACAGGAGGAAAGAGTCTTCCGTAAAGAATGTCGATATCAGGATCCTCTCGCCCACACTGGTTCTGGAAGAATTCAAAGAGGGCAGGATCGATATCATGGACATGGAACAGATCAACCGCCGGCAGGCGATTTCTATGACTTTTTCCTGATTGACGACGACCATCTGGCTCTCGTGATGGCAGACGTCTAGGGGAAAGGCGTTCCGGCCGCCCTCTTCATGGTCATCGCCAGGACGATCATCAAAAACGTGGCTGTCTCGCAGACTATCATGAGCCCGGGAGAGATCCTCAGCGACGTGAATGAAAAGCTGTGCGAGGGCAATGAAGAATCCATGTTTGTCACAGTGTGGCTCGGCATTCTCACGATCTCCACTGGCCACCTCGTCTCGGCGAACGCGGGGCACGAGTATCCTGCGATCTGCCGCAGAGGCGGGAATTATGAACTCATAAAGGATGTGCACGGGCCGGGACTCGGCCTGTTCGAGGGCGTCGAATACAAGAACTGGGAGGGAGACCTCAGGCGCGGAGATCTGCTTTTCCTCTACACGGACGGCGTACCGGAAGCCACGAATGAGGCGTCAGAGCTCTTCGGAAACGACCGGATGCTTGCGGCGCTGGATCTTGGCAGGAAACAGGAGACCCTGCAGGAGATGCTGGACATGGTCAGGCTGAAGATCGATCTCTGTGCGGGCAATGCGCCTCAGTTCGACGATATCACGATGATGGTGATAAGATA
>CAYLPO010000453.1:0-1637 GCA_964385575.1 uncultured Lachnospiraceae bacterium
TCCCGGAGTGACTTCGAATTCCGGTTTTGATGCGTTCACGCATGCATCGGAGGCACTGACTTCGAACGGCTCCAACCCCAGAAGCGATGTCCTGGCCATGGCGGCCATTTCGCGGATCCGTAAGTACATTAAGACCGCGATCGAAGACGGCACGAATAAGGAAGCGCGCCGCGAGATGGCGCTGGCGTCGAACTTTGCCGGCATTGCCTTCGCGGATACCAGCTGCCACATCGGCCATAACCTGGCGGACGGCCTGTCGACCGAGTTTCACTCGCCTCACGGCTATAACTGCATCGTGGTGAACGCCGAGGTCATCCGTAAGTGCGGCCCGGTCGTGCCGGAGAAGACCAAGCGCGTCGGCGAGGCCATGGGTCTGACCTTCACCGGAAACGAGACGCCGGAGCAGATCGGCGACATGGTCGCGGAAGAGATCTACACCATGATGCGCGAAGCCGGGTTCAAGGGCCCGCAGGAGTACAACATGGACCGCGAGCGCTTCATCAGCAGCACTCGCCACATGCTGGACATCAACCCGGTTCTGACCGCTGCCTGCCCTTATGAGCAGAACAAGGAAACCTGTGACGAGATCTACGCGAAGAGCTGGGATGCCTGGGCATAAACCGACGGCATGAACCAGGGCGCGATGCGGCTGCGGGATAGAAGTTGCATTGCCCTCGCGGTGATGATAAGATAACAAATACGAATGTAAGCCGGACATCTCGTCCGGCTTTTTATAAGCGAACGGGAAAGGAAAAAGAACATATGAGGATAGCGGTTACTTACGAAAACGGAGAAGTCTTCCAGCATTTCGGACACACCGATACATTTAAGATCTATGAGACGGAGAACGGCCAGGTGCTGTCCACGCGTATTCTGGAGGCCGACGGAACCGGACATGAGGCGCTGGCGGACCTTCTGGCGGCAAACGGCATTGAAGCCCTGATCTGCGGCGGTATCGGCGCGGGCGCACATGCAGCGCTGGCGGAGCAGGGTATCGAGCTCTGCGCGGGTGCATCCGGAGACGCGGATGAGGCGGTGGCAGCCTATCTCCGCGGCGAGCTGAAGAACACCGGCGTAAACTGTGATCATCACGATCACCATGAAGAGGGGCATTCCTGCGGAGAGGGCGGCTGCGGAAGCTGCGGCGGATGTCATCACGGTCCCATGATCACGGGACTGAACGTGGGGAAGACCTGCCGGACACACTACCGCGGAACGTTTAATGACGGGACACAGTTTGATTCTTCTTATGACCGGGGCGAGCCGCTGGAGTTCGTCTGCGGTGCGGGCATGATGATTCCCGGATTCGATCAGGCCGTGGCCAATATGGAGGTCGGAGAGACCGTGGATGTGCACCTGATGCCTTTCGAGGCGTACGGCGAGGTGGATCCTGCCATGATCCTCTCGGTCGCTTATGAGCAGATGCCGGGCTCGGAGAAACTGTCCGTGGGACAGCGTGTCACGCTGCAGGGACCGCAGGGCCAGCTGGTACCCGTGCGTGTCACGGAGATGACGGATAAGACCATCACCTTCGACGCGAACCATGAGATGGCGTACGGTCTATTTCCTCCCGCAGGTCATTTCCGGCATCGCCATGCCGCCATGTGGTCGGCCGTGTACAACCTTGACTACGGTCT
>CAYLPO010000454.1:0-1633 GCA_964385575.1 uncultured Lachnospiraceae bacterium
TCGTGATGATGGCCCAGCCCATCTTCGACGCCGTGGCGGCGGTGGACCCGGACCACCTGCTCTCTGCGGTAGCGCGCCATGGCGTCCGCAAGCACGATCTCATAAGTATTCCCGATGTGCGGCTTGCCCGATGTGTAGGCAATAGCCGTAGTGATGTAATAAGGTCCTCTGTTCATGAGGCCGGTTCCTCCTTCTGGTTTCTCTCAGCAGTATGTGTCTCGGGCCGGCATGGCCCGTGATGATCTCAGCGGTCCGAAAGCGCCGTGTAATCCCGGTGCGGTGAGACCTCGATGTATGCCGGGCGGATGATCTTCTCTGCGCTCACGAGCTCTTCCAGCCGATGCGCGCTCCAGCCGACAATGCGGGCCACGGCGAAGAACGGCGTATACAGTTCTTCGGGGAGCCCCAGCATGTTATAGACGAAGCCCGAGTAAAAGTCCACATTCGTGTTAACGCCCTTGTACATCTTCCGCTTTCCGGAGATGATCTCGGGGGCTTTCCGCGCCACGAGCTCGTACAGGCGGTACTCTTCCTGGCGGCCCTTCTCCTCGGCCAGGCGGCCCACATACTCGCGGAAGATCTCCGCACGGGGGTCTGACACCGAATAGATGGCATGGCCGATGCCGTAGATCAGGCCGGCGTGGTCGAAGACTTCGCCCGCGAGGATCTTCTCGAGGTAGGCCGTGACCTCGTCCTCATCCTCCCAGTCATCGACATGATTCCGAATATCTTCGAACATCTCCATGACCTTAATGTTCGCGCCGCCGTGCTTCGGGCCCTTCAGGGAGCCGATGGCCGCGGCGATGGTCGAGTACGTGTCTGAGCCGGACGACGTCACGACGCGCGTGGTGAAGGTCGAGTTGTTGCCGCCGCCGTGCTCCATGTGCAGCAGCAGCGCCATATCCAGCGTGGCTGCCTCGAACGGCGTGTAGCTCATATCCGCGCGCAGCATGTGCAGGATGTTCTCCGCGGTGGAAAGCTCCGGCTTCGGCTGGTGGATATACAGGCTGTCGCCCAGCGTGTAGCGGTAGGCGTGGTAGCTGTGGATGACCAGACGCGGGAAGAGCGCGATCAGGTTCAGGCACTGGCGCATGACATTGTCCAGCGAGAGATCCGTCGCCTTCGCGTCATAGGAATACAGCGCCAGAACGCTCTTCGCCAGGTTCACCATGACGTCCTTCGTGGGGGCCTTCATGATGACGTCCCGCGTAAAATTCTGAGGCAAAGTGCGGCGCGAAGCCAGCTCAGCCACAAAAGCGTCCAGCTCCGGCTTCGTGGGCAGCTCGCCGTTCAGCAGCAGATAGGCCGCCTCCTCGAAAACGAAGCGGTCCTCACCGAACGCGCCGTGAATGAGGTCCTTCACATTATATCCGCGATAGTAGAGCTCACCGGGGCAGGGGACGCGCTTCCCGTCAATGACATCTTTCGCGTGGACCTCGGAGATGCTGGTCAGGCCGGTGATGACCCCGTTTCCGTCCAGATCGCGGAGGCCGCGCATGACATTATGCTCTTTATACAGCTCATGCGGGATGGAATCCGACTGTCTGGCCAGACCCGTATACTTCCTGATCTGCGGTGTGATCTAAAAAATAATGTCTCCCAAGCTGAAGGCCTCCTTTTAAAGGGTATAAGG
>CAYLPO010000455.1:0-1629 GCA_964385575.1 uncultured Lachnospiraceae bacterium
ACGACTACGTCGACAAGTACGCTACCTGGGGCATGCAGGTGTTCTGCGACATCATAAATAACGCAAAGGGCCCGCGCGGCGGCTGGCGTCCCGGCACTTTCACGATGACCATGAACGTGGTCTACGGCTCGAAGACTGCGGCGACCCCCGATGGCCGCTACACCGGCGAGCCGCTGGCCGAGGCCATCAGCCCCAAGCAGGGACTGGACAAGAACGGCCCGACCGCCTACATCAAGTCCGCGGCGAAGCTGCCTCAGATCGACATCGGAAACGGTGATCAGCTGAACATCAAGTTCTCGCCCACCGTCATGAAGAGCGAGGAAGGCGAGGCCAAGATCAAAGACCTGATCCGCACCTACTTCCTGCTGGGCGGCATGCAGGTGCAGTTCAACGTAGTCTCCGCGGACACCCTGCACGACGCGCAGGATAACCCCGACGAGTATAAGGATCTGATCGTCCGGATCGCGGGCTTCTCGGCGGCGTTCGTGGAGCTGGGCAAGAAGGTCCAGGATGACTTCATCCGGAGGACGGAGCATATGGTCTGATGCCGTTTATGTCGCAGCCGGTATTATAAAAATTGGATATAAGAAAGGTCCCGCCTGATATGGCGGGATCTTTCTTCCTGTGGTATAGTACACGTGTTTTTCAAAGAACAATTACCGGCCCGCATGACGGCGCCGGATCACCGAACAGGGAGACCCCATGATCACAGTCAAAACCTACCGCGGACATATCCGAAACCATGAGCAGCTCTGTACCGAGCTGAATATTGACTGCACGCTTCCGCGCGCGGAGAAGGAAGAGGCCATCCTGGCCCGGGCCTATGAGACCTGGGGTCACGCGATGGCCGATCATCTTTACGGGATGTTTGCGTTCGCGCTGTATGACGATGCAGCGGACGAGCTGTTCTGTCTGCGCGACCAGTTCGGTACGAAGCCTTTTTATTACTATGTCACGGATGACGGCGAGCTGCTGTACGGAACCATGATCCGCGACATCATGGCGTCTCCGAAGTTCGTGAAAGAGCTGAATGAGCCCATGCTCCAGATCTATCTCTCTCTGACATACGTTGCGGGCGAGGACACGTTCTTCAAAGGCGTGAAGAAGCTGATGCCGGGGCATTTCCTGGTGTGGAAAAAAGGCTCGCTGACCGTCGAGCGCTATTGGGCTCCGACCTATCACCCGGATGAGACGAAGACCCTGGGTGAGTGGGCGGATGAGATCCACACGACACTGACCGAGGTCGTCATGCCGGAGGTGAAGACCGCGGATGAGACCGCGGAGTCCTTCCTCTCCGGAGGCGTGGACTCTTCGTATGTGCTTGCGGTCTCAGACGCGCAGGCCTGTGACTCCTGCGGCTATGACGAGGAGCGTTTTGACGAGTCGCGCGTGGCGGCGGTCACGGCGGAGCTCCTGGGACGCACGCATCATGTGCGGAAGGTCGCGCCGGAAGAGTTCTTCGGGATCGTTCCTTTTGTGATGAAGAACATGGAGCAGCCGCTGGGCGACGCCTCGGCTATTGTCTTTACGCTGGGATGCCTGGCCACGGCGGAGCACACGAAGCTGTGTTATTCGGGCGAGGGCGCGGACGAGTTCTTCGGCGGCTATAACATGTACCGGAACGCGGAG
>CAYLPO010000456.1:0-1627 GCA_964385575.1 uncultured Lachnospiraceae bacterium
GGTGCGGAGGTACTGCCGCTGTCGGCGGCGGGCGTGAAGTCCGACCCGGATGAGGACGGGGAGACCTTTGAGGCGAATGCGCTGATCAAAGTCCGCGCGGCCAGAGAGGCGCTGCAGAAGGCTGCGGATTTCGCAGACGCCGTCATCCTGGCAGATGACAGCGGGCTCATGATCGACGCGTTTGACGGAGGCCCCGGAGTTCACTCGGCGCGCTGGCTGGGACATGAGACCCCTTACGACATCAAGAATGCAAAGGTTCTTGAAATGCTGGACGGAAAGACCGGCGCGGAACGCGCGGCCCGGTATGTGTGTGCCATCGCGGCGTCATTGCCCGACGGGCGCGAGTTTACCACGGTCGGCACCATGGAAGGGGTGATCGCGGACCGGCCGGCCGGCAGAGGCGGCTTCGGTTATGACCCCATTTTCCTGGTGGAAGCTTACGGGAAGACTGCGGCGGAGCTCACGCCGGATGAGAAGAATGCCATCAGTCATCGGGGAAAGGCGCTTCAGGCCATGAAGACCATGCTGGCCGCTGCGTGGGATGATGAATAAAAGTTCACGAATCGGTGCCGTTCCGGCGCCGATTTTCATTGCCCGATTTTTTAACAGGAATTAGAATAAAACCAAGAGAGCGTTCTGCCATGCCGGCAGTAGGCATGGCCATTATTAAAGGAGGTATGAAGATGGGAAAATTTGTTATCGGTGAGACCAAGTCCGGCGGACTGAAGTTTAACCTGAAGGCTGGAAACGGCCAGGTCATCGCCTCTTCGCAGGTCTATAAATCGATCGGCTCCTGCAAAAAGGGCATTCAGAGCGTAATGACGAACGCCCCGATCGCTCCGGTCGAGGATCAGACCGTCGAGGGCTTTGCGGCGCAGAAGAACCCGAAGTTCGAAGTCTATCAGGATAAGGCCGGCGAGTTCCGTTTCCGTCTGAAAGCCAGAAACGGCCAGATCGTCGCGGTCGGCGAGGGTTATACCGCCATGAAGAGCTGCCTGAACGGCATTGAGAGCATTAAGAAGAATGCTCCGGGCGCTGCGATCGAGATCGAAGAGAAGAAGTGATAAAAAGCGCATTTACCAAGATGCGAAAGACCGGTGACGGGAGTTCCGCCGCCGGTCTTTTTAGATCCGGATATGCTGGGATCAGTCCGGTTTAATACCCGTATTTGGCCCACAGACTCATGTAATCCGCCGGGAACGGTCCGTAGAGCATCACGCGGATGCCTAACTCGCGGTATTCCAGCGTGGTCTCATACATGTCACGCGCGGGGCAGCCGGACAGGAACAGCGGGAGGCCTGCTTCTCCGGCTCTGCGGCAGAACGCGCGGAATGCGGGTCACCAGTTTCCGCGCGGAGCCGGGCGCATACACGAACACATTCCTGCCCAAGGCATACACGCTGAACAATTATGTGAAGCTCCTTACGGACAGGAACGTCCTGAACTTCCCGCGGATGTTCAAAAACACGCTGATCATCGCCATCTGCAGCTGCTGCATCAGCACATCGTTCGTGCTGTCTGTGTCGTATTCGCTCAGCCGGATGCGTTTCAAATTCCGTAAACCGTATATGATCCATTGCCTCGAGGTATGCCGGAATATCCTGTTCGATCGGGCATCCGCCGCTGC
>CAYLPO010000457.1:0-1622 GCA_964385575.1 uncultured Lachnospiraceae bacterium
GGGACCACGCCGATCAGCGCCCCAAAGACCGGTCCGACCGGTCCCGCGCTGCGGATCACCTGCTGTGCTTTGCTGCTGCTCGCCCGTTCCAGAAGGCCCATCGCGAGATAGGTCAGAAAGAGGAACGGAACCAGTTTCAAACTATCGATCAGTACTTCAAAAATTGCTTCCTGCATCAAAAACCTCCAAAACGCAACCGGGTCGCATTTGCAACCCGGTTGCGTTTTTGATTATAGCACTGATGCAGACTTTGTCAATCAAAATATCTCCATGATCCTGCCGATCACCTCATGCGCCACGTCATCCTTGCTCATGATGGAAAGCTCTTTCACATCATCCTTCGTGATCAGTGTCACGATATTCGTGTCCGTCCCGAACCCTGCGCCTGCGACCTTCAGGTTATTCGCAATGATCATGTCGCAGTTCTTCTTTACGAGTTTGGCCCGGGAATTCTCCACCATGTTCTGCGTTTCCATGGAGAAGCCGCACAGGAACTGCCCTTCCTTCCGGTGCTCGCCCAGCCAGCCCAGGATATCCTTCGTCCTTTCCAGCGGGATGGAGAGATCCCCATCCTTCTTCTTGACCTTCTCGTCGCTGTAATTCGCCGGCGTATAGTCGGCGACCGCCGCCGCCATGATGACGAGCTGCGCGTCCTCCGATTCCTTCGTGACCGCATCGAACATGTCCGCCGCGCTTTTCACGTCCACGATCCTGCAGAAGAGCGGCGGCTCCGCACTTGCGGCCGCGCGCACGATGGTCACGTCCGCGCCCCGCAGCATGCATTCTCTGGCCATGGAGAAGCCCATCTTGCCGGTGGAATGGTTGGTGATGAAGCGGACGGGATCCATGGATTCGCGGGTGGCGCCGGCTGAGACCACGACTTTCATGCCTGCCATGTCCTTTGGCTGTGCGACGGCTCTTTCGACCCACGCGAACAAAGTCTCCGGCTCCGGCATCTTCCCCGAGCCGGTATCCCCGCACGCGAGCCAGCCGCTTGCCGGCTCGATCACCTGGATGCCGAACCGCTCGAGTTTCCGCATATTCTCCTGCGTGATCGGATTCTCGAACATCCGGGTGTTCATCGCAGGCGCGACGATCTTCGGGCAGTTCGCTGCCAGGAAGGTCGTCGTCAGCATATCGTCTGCGATCCCGTTCGCAAACTTGGCGATCACATTCGCGGTCGCAGGCGCGACGATGAATACGTCCGCCTTCTTTGCAAGTTCCACGTGCTCCACGTCAAAGCTTCCCTTCCGCTCGAAGGTGCTCGTCACGCACGCGTTCCCGCTGAGCGTCTCAAACGTCAGCGGCGCGACGAACCGCGTCGCGTTCTCCGTCATGATCACATGAACGTCCGCGCCCGTCTTCTTCAGCCGGCTGACCAGATAGGCGGTCTTGTAAGCGGCAATGCCGCCGCTGATGCCGACGATGACGGTTTTGTTCTCAAAAGTCATTCTATTCCCTCACTCTCACAGGTGCCCAGGACCTTCTGCACCGCGTCAGCAACCAGCTCGCTCATGGACTGGGACTTCAGCCCTGCCACCAGGTTATCGCAGCGGTTCATAGGGATCAGCACGCGTACCGCAGTACTCTGGGAGACAGCGAGCACCATCGCAGGCGTCATC
>CAYLPO010000458.1:0-1622 GCA_964385575.1 uncultured Lachnospiraceae bacterium
GAAAGAGCGTCCGCGTATATGACCAGGAGAAAAAGGTCACCGCGGAGCAGGTGAAGGAGATGGTCGAGGCGGCCATCCTGGCACCGTCCTGGAAGAATTTCCAGTCCGCGCGGTATTACGCGGCGGTCTCGGATGAAATGATCGCCCGCGTGGCGGAAGAGTGTCTGCCTTCGTTTAATGCGAAGAACACGAAGGGCGCGGCTTACATCCTCACGACGTTCGTAAAGGGACAGGCGGGGCATGACATGGAAGGCAAGCCGGATAACGAGCTGGGCGACTGCTGGGGCTGCTACGATGCGGGCCTGCATAATGAGAACCTGGTCCTGAAGGCCACGGAGATGGGCCTCGGCACGCTGATCATGGGTATCCGCGATGAGGCGGCCTGCCGGAAGGTGTTCGGGGTGCCGGAGGAGGAGATGATCATGGCGGTGATCGCCGTGGGATATCCGGCGCAGGAGCCGCCGAGGCGTCCGAGGAAGACGCCGGAGGAGATTCTGAAGATCTTCTGAGGGCATCGAGATTTCAAATGAAAGAGGGCGAGAGATCCGTTGAAGATCTCCCGCCCTCTTTGAGTGGTGGCTGTTCTTTTTTGAATGCGGAGATATAGACGCTCAGGGAGCAGTGAACTCGTCCTCCGCGTGCATCCTGCTTAGATCCTCAGATCACATAGTCATAAGCATCCTGCCCGTTCGCTGCCAGATCCTCGATCGTGTACTTCGAGAAGAACACCTTCACGACATTCTCAAACTCCTGCCACATCGGCAGCGTCGCGCAGTGCTGCTCGCGAGGGCAGCTCACGGCGTCCGGTCCCAGACAGGAGACTGCAGCCAGGCCGTTATTTTCCGTCAGGCTGATTACATCCCAGGCGGTGATCTGCGAGGCAGGCTTGTTCAGCATGTAGCCGCCGCCTTTTCCGCGCAGTCCCAGCAGAAACTTCTCCCGCACCAGAACCTTCAGGACTGACTCGAGATACTTTTCCGAGATCTCCTGACGTTCCGCAATCTCTTTTAAAGGAATATACTTTCCGTTCTGATGCTGTGCCAGGTCGACCATGACCCGGAGCGCATATCTGCCTTTTGTCGAGATGATCATAGCATTTCCTCCTACGTTTTACCTATTATACAGGGGGGTAAATATGCTTTTCAAGATTTTTTTCAAAAAACCTGTTGACAATGCGTTTGGTGGGTATTATATTTGCGGCATAAACCTAACAAACCTACGGAATAAGTGGGTTATAGGGAGTCAAACAAGCACACGAAATCACTTTTATCGTATGAAATGAAGGAGAATGGAGGAACGAAACATGAGCAAGATCTACACATCCGCAGACCAGTTGATCGGAAAGACTCCACTGTTGGAGCTCGTGGGGATCGAAAAGGAATTCGGCCTGGAGGCGAAAGTCCTCGCGAAGCTCGAGTACTTTAACCCGGCTGGTTCCGTGAAAGACCGTATCGCGAAGGCCATGATCGATGACGCTGAAGCGAGAGGACTGCTGAAGCCGGACTCGGTCATCATTGAGCCGACTTCCGGAAATACCGGCATTGGGCTGGCTTCCGTCGCGGCGGCACGCGGCTACCGCATCATCATCGTGATGCCCGAGACCATGAGCGTCGAGCGCAGAC
>CAYLPO010000459.1:0-1619 GCA_964385575.1 uncultured Lachnospiraceae bacterium
TTGTGGTTTCCTGCGGCCTCGGTGTCCAGACGGTCGCAGATATGTGCGGTCTGCCGACGTATGCCGCCGCGAATTCTCTGAATTATCGCGGACATCACGGCATGGCGCTGACGAAGAAGGCCTGCGACGCCTGCGCGCAGTGCTTCCTGAACATGACCGGCGGCATCTGCCCGATCATTGACTGCGCGAAGAGCCTGACGAACGGTCAGTGCGGCGGCGCGAAGAACGGCAAGTGCGAAGTGGATCCCGAGAAAGACTGCGCGTGGGAGAAGATCTACCGCCGCCTGGATGCGCAGGGACGCCTGGAAGAGTTCCTGGCGGAGCCGGTTCAGCTGCGTGACTATTCCAAGATCAACTTCAAGGTCATTCAGGAGTATGTAAAAGAAGCGCGTGAGAGCCGCCTGGACGGCTACTACGGCGGTGTTCATCCGTCGGAGAACAAGGAATTCAGCGAGCACATTCCGCTGGTCCGCTTCCCGGAGCCGGAGACCGTGGTCATTCCGCTGTCCATGCATGCGGGCGCGCCTTCGGAGCCTGCCGTCGAAGTCGGCGATCATGTGAACGTCGGTCAGGTCATCGGCAAGCAGAACGGTTTCATCAGCGCATCGATCCATTCGAGCGTCAGCGGTACGGTCGAGGCCGTCGAGCCCAGACTTCATCCTTCGAAGGGCGGAGATGTCCTCTCGGTCGTGATCCGTTCCGACGGAAAGGATACGCTGGACGAGTCCATCAAGCCTCGTGAGAACTGTGAAGACCTTACGGCGGATGAGATCATTGATATCGTAAATAACGCCGGTATCGTCGGCATGGGCGGCGCCGGTTTCCCGACGTATGTAAAGCTGAAGCCCGGCAAGCCAATCGATGCGGTCCTGCTGAACGGCTGCGAGTGCGAGCCCTATCTGACGGCAGACCACAGAGTCCTGCTGGAGTTCGCGGACGACGTCATCTTCGGTCTGAAGGCCGTGATGAAGGCAGTCGATGCGCCGAAGGGTGTCATCGTCATCGAGGATAACAAGCCCGACGCCATCGAGCTGATGACCGAGAAGACGAAGGATTACGAGAACATCGAAGTCTTCGTCGCCCGGACGAAGTACCCGCAGGGCGCTGAGAAGATGCTGATCAAGCGCGTCATGGGCCGCCAGGTCCCCAGCGGAAAGCTTCCGGCCGATGTCGGCGCCTGCGTCTGCAACATCAGCACCGTGAAAGCTATCTCCGACGCCATCCAGAAGGGCATGCCGCTGACCGAGCGTGTCGTGACCGTGACCGGCGAGAAGATCGCGAAGCCCGGCAACTACATCGTGAAGATCGGTACCAGCGTGAACGAGCTGATCAAGCACTGCGGCGGTTTCACGGATGATGATGTACTGGTCAAGATGGGCGGCCCCATGATGGGCTTCCCGCTTCCGAACACGGAAGTGCCGGTCCTGAAGTCCACGAACGGCATCATCGCGATCAATACCGACGTCACCGAAGCAGTCGACTGCATCAAGTGCGGACGCTGCCAGGATGTCTGCCCCATGGAGCTGAAGCCGCTGTACTTCCATAAGTACTGCGATGAGGAGAACTGGCTGGCATTGCTCGACATGAAGGTCCGTGACTGCATCGAGTGCCGCTGCGGC
>CAYLPO010000460.1:0-1616 GCA_964385575.1 uncultured Lachnospiraceae bacterium
AGGCCTTCGTCAGTACGACCGCGTCCATGCCGATCGCGGCGGCCGAGCGGAAGATCGCGCCGACGTTCGTCGGGTTCTCCACGTCTTCGAGCCAGACCACGCGCTTCGCGCCGCGGCAGAGTTCCGCCGCGGAGGGCAGCGGGCGCCGGCGCATCAGGCTCAGGACCCCGCCCGGCAGCTTCGAGCCGCTGATCTCGCGCAGCAGTTCCTCTGTGCCCAGATACACCGGAACGTCCTCTCCGGCGTATTCGATCAGTTCCTCGATTTCCTCATCCCGGGCCAGATCATCCCGGATCAGCATCGCTTCCGCCAGATGCCCCGCGTCCAGCGCCCGCCGGATCACTTTCACGGTCTCGCACACGAAAAGTCCCGGTGCGGGCTCGTCGTGCCGGCGCAGGCGGTTTTCGTTTTCCGCCATGAGCGTGATGAGCGCGGGCGGTTCATTTTCTCTGATATGCAGCAATCTCCGATCACTCCTCCTGCGCTAATGCGAGCCGGGCTCACAGCCGCGCATGCTAATCCGTATATATTATATAAAGAAGGCGTTGACAGTTCAATCCGCCGCGGCGTTTCATCCGCCGCAAGATCCGCGGTACGAACGGTCCGCGGCACGAACGATCCGCCTAAAAGAACAGTCCCCGGGATCTCTCCCGGGGACTGCTTCATCTCACTCAGCGTTCCGCATCAGCTGCGTCCCTGCCCGGCAGGGGTTCCGCCTCGCGGCTGCTTACTCCTCGTCTTCTTTCTTTTTGCGCTTCGCGACCACGATACCGGCTGCCGTCGCCGCCGCAGCAGCTCCGACCAGTCCCGCGGCCCATCCGGCCATGCGCGTGTTATCGCCGGTCAGGACGCCGTTCGAGGCCGTCTTCACGAAGAAGTACGACTCAGCCATACCGTCCTCGAAGTTCGCGCGGATCGTGTGTCTGCCGACCGCCAGCGTCTCCATGTAGTTCGCGGACAGGTACAGCTCCACGCAGCCCTCTTCCGCTCTGTACATCGAAGGATCCACGGCCGCACCGTCGATCTCGATGCCGGTGAAGAGCTCGAAGCAAGGATCGTCATCCGGATAACGCGTGACTTCGAAGTCCGCGGTCACGCCGCTGCCCTTCGTCCAGGTCTGGCCCATACCCTGCGTAAACGCATAGGTCACAGCACCAAGCTCGTCGGTAGTCACGGTGTCGCCGCCGATCGGGGTATCGCCGTTCGGATCGGTTCCGCGTGCGGTAGCCGTGTTCGTCACGCTGCCGGCATTGACATCCGCCTCAGTCACGGTGTAGCTGTAGGTGATCGTCTTCGTCTCGCCGGGGGCCAGCGTGAACGCGGGCTCGGTCAGCGTTACCAGACTGTCATCCACCGTGATGTCGGTGATCGTGTCGTTTCCAGTGTTCGTCACCACGATCTGATAGGCGATCTCGTCGCCCACCGTGTAGCCGCCCTCAGGCGCCGTGCTCGTGATGGTCTTCTCGACGCTCAGACCCGGAGTCGGATCCTCGGTCGGATCTTCGGAGCTGCCCGTGCCCGGATCGGTCGGATCTTCGGACTCGTTCTCGCCGTCGGCCGTCGCTTCGTTCACCACGCTGCCGGCCAGGATGTCAGCCTCGGTCACCGTGTAGCTC
>CAYLPO010000461.1:0-1615 GCA_964385575.1 uncultured Lachnospiraceae bacterium
AGGCGACTTACGGCACGGGATCGTCCGTCATGATGAACATCGGCCCGGCGTTCCGACGGAGCACTCACGGGCTGGTGACCAGCCTGGCATGGGGCCGGAGCGGCCGGGTGGATTATGTGCTGGAAGGAAACATCAATTACTCCGGCGCGATCATCACCTGGCTGAAGGAGATCGGTCTTCTGCAGGACCCCGCAGAGAGCGGCGCACTAGCCGAACAGGCGAACCCGGCCGATACGACATACCTGGTCCCGGCCTTCTCCGGCCTGGGAGCGCCGTACTGGAACAACGAAGCCCGCGCCTCCTTCACCGGCATGAGCCGCACGACCGGACGCGCGGAACTGGTCCGGGCGGGGCTGGAGGCCATGGCCTATCAGGCGGCGGACATCGCGGAGGCCATGGGCGAGGACGCCGGGCTCGCGCTCGCGGAGCTGCGGGTGGACGGCGGACCCACGGCGAACCGGTTCCTGATGCAGTTTCAGAGCGATATGCTCCGCGCGTCGATCCGCGTTTCCGAGGTCGAAGAGCTCTCCGCGGTCGGAGCGGCAGTCATGGCCGGGATCGCGGCCGGGGTGATGGACGAGAGCATCCTGAACGCCGGGAGGACCCGGGCCGTATACAGTCCCCGCATGGACGACGAGACGAGAGAACGAAAGATCAGCGGCTGGAAGGAAGCTGTCCAAAGCATACTGGGAGGAGAGAGATCATGAAAGCAAACATCAGGCTGGGCTTTGCCCCGACGCGCCGCGCGATCTTCAGCGCGCCGGCCGCTGTGGAGTATCGGAACCTGACCGCGGACCGTCTGCGCGAACTGGGCGTCGATTTCGTGGATATCGACGATATCAATGACGAAGGCCTGCTCTACGACGACGCGGGTCTGGAGAAGATCATCGAGAAGTTTCAGCGCGAGAAGGTCGACGGCCTGTTCCTGCCGCACGCGAATTTCGGCACGGAGTACGAGTGCGCGCGGCTGGCGAAAGCATTGAACGTGCCCGTGCTTCTCTGGGGGCCGCGCGACGAGCGCCCCGACGAGAACGGCATGCGCCTGCGCGACAGCCAGTGCGGCCTGTTCGCGACGGGAAAGGTGCTGCGGCGCTTTCGCGTGCCCTTCACCTATATGACGAACTGTCATCTCACCGATCCCGAGTTTGAGCGCGGCATCCGCGATTTCCTCGCGGTGTGCAATGTCGTGAAAGTGTTCCGTCACACGCGGATCCTGCAGATCGGCCCGCGTCCGTTCGACTTCTGGAGCACCATGTGCAATGAAGGCGAGCTCCTCGAAAAGTTCGGGATCCAGCTAGCGCCCGTCCCGCTGCCGGAACTCTACGCGGAGATGAAAAAGTGGCGCGAGGAGAAGACCGAGGTCGACCGGATCGTGGCGTACTGCCATGAAAACATGAACTGCGACATTTCGGAAGAGTATCTGCACAGCGTCGCGGAACTCAAGGCGGCAATGAAGTCGCTGGCCGAAAAGTACGGCTGCAACGCCATTGCCATCCAGTGCTGGAACGCCCTGCAGGACGAGATCCACATCATGCCCTGCGCGGCGAATTCCCTGCTGAACGAGGAAGGCATCCCGGTGGTCTGCGAGACGGACATCCACGGGGCGATCTCACAG
>CAYLPO010000462.1:0-1615 GCA_964385575.1 uncultured Lachnospiraceae bacterium
GACGCGCTTGTCGCGTGCGTGTTCGAGATTGATTGCATTCGGTACATTGCAGTATGCACGGCACATATCGTCAAAGTCTTTGTAGACGAATCCGAACGCGTCCGCGTAAATCGTGGTGACCATGTTGATTCCGCGGCTCATTAAGCCCGTGGATGTGACGCGGAGCCACGGCCAGCAGGCGATGCCTTCGAACATGATTCTGTATTTCTCTTCGACACGGATGGTGGACTTTCCTTCCACATGGTTCTGCTCGTATTCCTTGAGCAGGAGCTCCATCGCCTCGGCAGCTTCCTTCTTGCCGCGGGCGGTGACCATGACTGCCATGGGGTTGAGCAGATCGAAGCCGTTGAACGGAGACGGCGTATATCTGGCGCATGCCGTCGCGGCGAGCCATGCGCGGCTCGTGCGGCCGGAGGTCTCCATGACTTCCTTGTAGCGCTCGTCGCTCCACTTTTTGCCGGTCAGCTTCTCAAGGCCGTGGATGCAGTCCCAGAACTGTGCGCGGACATAAGCGATCTGTGCATCAGAGACTTCGTAATCCGGGTTGAACGGGATATCGATGATAAACATCGGAATGCCCAGCTCTTTGGAGAGGTTCTCATACCACTTGATCATGCAGTTGCAGATATTGTTGCAGCAGAGCACGAAATCCGGCATGGGAACGTTGGGTTCCACGGGAGCTTCCTTCAGCTTGGCATACGCAAGGCTGACTCTGGCGTAAGCGCAGATATCGTTGGAGTAGCCCTCGGATTCCGCTTCTTCGCACATCTGGACGCCGGCGCCGCGAGCCGCAATACCGGCCGCCTGATTCTCGGGATAGACCACTGCCAGGCCCAGCGTCTCCGGGATCTCAACCGGGAAGTTACTGGCGCACCAGCCGATCATTTCACCACGTGCCTTTGCCTCCCGGGCAGTTGCGTACGCATCGTCGGCAATCTTGCCGAGCTTGTACTTTGCTGAATTCGGATCCGGCGGGTTACGACGGGGTTTTGTCGTTGTTTCTGCCATAAAATCGTCTCCTCTCTTGCTGTGCATTGTGAAATTGCTGAAAAAATCAGCAGGTAGTTAACCAGGTCATACTAGAAATTATTATAAAGATGAAGCTGTATCCTTGTCAACAAAAGAACCCGAAAAAGCAAGCTCCCACAGCCCTTGAAACAGTTGACTTAAATCACCATAAAATGGTAATTTATTCTAAAATGGTTTTGGTAATATTTTACAATTCTTTGCTTCTTAAAAATGTAAAGAAAAACCGAACAAATTATGAACCTATTGGAGATGCGCGGTGCGCATCCCCGGAAAGAACTGGTAACGGATATGCTGCCTCTTGAGAATCTGACCGTAGGAGATCTGATCCGCCGCACTTCTGAGAAGTTTCCCGGCCGCACGGCGGTCTGGTATGACGGACACACCACTACCTACGCGGAACTGAATCAGGAATCAATGAACTATGCCGCCGCCTTTGCCTCCCGCGGCATTTCGAAGGGCGCGCATGTCGGGCTCTGGATGGAACCGGACACGGAATCGCTGGCCGCCTATTACGCTGTCCAGCGGATGGGCGCGGTGACGGTCATGCTCAACACCAACCTGGTGGGCTCCGAAATCCGGGACCTGC
>CAYLPO010000463.1:0-1610 GCA_964385575.1 uncultured Lachnospiraceae bacterium
CTGCTTGTCCTGCATGCCCTTCACGACCAGGAACAGCGGGTCGAACCACAGGTCCGTCGCCTCCATGCCGAGGCCCATGCCGCGCTCGAGCATGTGGTGGCAGTGCTCCATGCGCTCGTCGTTATCCTTGGCGATACCGTCGGCCGAGCAAAGCGCGATGACGATGGCGTCGTTCGCGGCAGCCAGGTCGATGTTCGAGATACGGGAACCGGCGTCGGCCGAGTTCACGATGGGCTTGCCGTTCGTGCGGTTATACACGTGGATACCGGCTTCGATGGCGCGCTTGTTCGCGGTATCGAGGGCCAGCGGGACATTGTCAAAGTTCTCCTGCAGCAGGCGGACCGCCCAGGTCATCAGCTCGGGGCCGTTCGACTCGGCCGGGCCGATATTGACATCCAGGTAGGTGGCGCCGGCCTTGATCTGCTCGGCGGCACGCTTCAGGATGGGCTCCGCGTCGAAGTTGTTCATGGCCTCACGGATGACCGGCGAGATGCAGTGGATGCGCTCACCGATGGTGACGAACTTCTTCGAGTCAGGGTCACGCTGCTGGTACTTGACGCCCATGTCGATGTGAGGGATCTCCGGGATGACCAGCTTGTCGTAGTCGATGGGACCCTCGGTGATGATCGCGGGACCGGTGGACGCCGGAGCCTTCGTCTTCTCGGCAGCCTCGGCCGCAGCGACATACTCCTTATCCTTCAGGAACTTCACGATCTCGACGGCCTCTCTGGTGCCGACGACGACGTTCCAGTCAGGCAGCTTCTGCTGGATCTCGCCCTTCATGACGGCGACCTTGCCGGGGATGATGAGCGTGCGGCTCTTGATCTGGTCCGCGATCTGGAACTCCTCGAAGGTCTTCAGGATGGAAGACGAGGAGAACTTTCCGGCGGCCCAGGCGGTCAGGACCGACATACCGGAGGCGTCGGTGATGACCAGGTTCACGGGCTCCTTCGAGCGCTCGATCTCACCGGAGACCAGGAAGTAGGTCAGAGCGAAGTCGACGGTCAGCATGACGAGCGAGTTCTCGTCCGCACCGTTCAGGCGGTAGATGCCCGGCTCGACCTTCATGGGCTTCTGAGGATCGGTGAAGATGTTCTGGCGCAGGCCGTACAGCGCGAGCGCCTCGGCGTATGTCATCTTCTCCATGACGACGATGGAGCCGTACTTCACGGTGAACAGGGAAGCCAGAGCGGTCTGCAGATGCATGTTGCCGGGAGCCAGCTTCGCGACGTTCACGATGGACGGATAGCCCAGCGTCTTCACTTCGTCGCGGATGGCGCTGCGGCGGACAAGCACGGCGTTCTCGAAGGTCTGCTTCAGCGTGGGAGCGGTGATGTCGAAGATCAGCTTCTTGTTATCTGCCTTCTCCAGCTTATCTGCCAGCTCATAGAACTCGGAGACGTTCTTCGCGGTCACGCCCAGGATGGCCTTTCCGCCGACCACACCGTTCATGGCGTCCACGTTCGACGCGTCCGCGCCGGTGATGATCACGTCCGTGCTGACGGCCAGGACTGCCTCCGCGGTCGCGGGGTTCGTGGTCTCCACGATGACGCCTCTGCCGGCGTCGATGACCTTCTGGGCCAGAGCCGCGATGTCGCCGCCCTTGTCCG
>CAYLPO010000464.1:0-1596 GCA_964385575.1 uncultured Lachnospiraceae bacterium
GATCCCCGCGTTTGCCGGAAAGGGATACTATGGCCTGAAGGTGCATGAGGCGGCCCTCGCGCGCGGCGTTAAGGTAACACGAGCGACTGTGCATTTCGCGGATGAGGAGATGGACAACGGCCCCATCATTCTCCAGAAAGCCATCCCGGTGCTGGATGACGACACCCCGAAGACGCTGCAGCAGCGCGTCATGGAGGAGTGCGAGTGGCAGATCCTGCCGCAGGCCGTGGAGCTGATCGCGCACGGGCGTGTGGTGATCGAGGGGCGGAGCACCAAAATCCTGCCGGAGTAAAGCTGCTCAGGCCGGATCCCGGCTGAGCGGGTCGTTCGCGGTACGGCGTTGAATTGATAAAGGAGAGCTCATGAAAGTACTGTTAGTAGGAAGCGGCGGAAGAGAGCATGCTCTGGCGTGGAAGATCGCGCAGAGCCCGCAGGTGGAAGAGTTTTACTGCGCTCCGGGCAATGCCGGCATCGCGGAGTACGCGGAGTGCGTGCCCATCGCGGCCATGGAGCTGGATAAGCTGGTGGAGTTCGCGAAGGAGAAGAAGATCGATCTGGCGGTCGTCGGCATGGACGATCCGCTGGTGGCGGGCCTGGTCGACAAGTTCGAGGAGGCCGGCATCCGCGCGTTCGGACCGCGGAAGAACGCCGCGATCCTGGAGGGCTCGAAGGCGTTCTCGAAGGATCTCATGAAGAAGTACGGGATCCCGACCGCGAAGTATGAGAACTTCACGGATCCGGAAGCGGCGCTGGCGTATCTGGAGACCGTGAACTTTCCCATCGTGCTGAAGGCGGACGGCCTGGCGCTGGGCAAGGGCGTTCTGATCTGCGAGGACATGGCGGCTGCGAAGGCCGGTGTAAAGCAGATCATGGAGGATAAGGCGTTCGGCTCGGCCGGAAATAAGATGGTCATCGAAGAATTCATGACCGGCCGCGAGGTCAGCGTGCTGTCGTTCGTGGACGGCGAGACCATCAAGACCATGAGTTCGTCGCAGGATTATAAGCGTGCGAAGGACGGAAACGAAGGCCTGAACACCGGCGGCATGGGGAACTTCTCCCCGACCCCGTTCTACACGCCTGAGATCGACGCGTTTTGCCAGGAGCACATTTTCCGGCCGACGGTCGCCGCCATGAAGTCCGAGGGGCGGCCGTTCAAGGGCGTCATCTTCTTCGGCCTGATGCTCACGGAGAACGGCCCGAAGGTGCTGGAGTATAATGCGCGTTTCGGCGATCCCGAGGCGCAGGTCATCCTGCCCAGACTGAAGAACGACATCATCGACGTGTTCGAGGCCTGCATCGACGGGAAGCTGGATCAGCTGGATCTGGAGTTCTCGGATGAGGCGGCGGTCATCGTGATCCTCGCGTCCGACGGCTATCCCGTGGCGTATGAAAAAGGAAAGGTCATCACCGGCCTGGATACCGTGAAAGCGCATGAGGCGGAGGGCTACTACTGCTTCCATGCGGGCACGAAGTTCGGCCCGGACGGAGAGTACCTGACGAACGGCGGGCGCGTGCTGGGCGCGTGCGCGACCGGGAAGACGCTGGGCGAGGCCCGGAAGAAGGCGTATGAGGCGGCTTCGTGGATCAGCTTCGAGA
>CAYLPO010000465.1:0-1579 GCA_964385575.1 uncultured Lachnospiraceae bacterium
TCAGGATGTCGACAGCGGGCACGCCCTTCTCGAGAGCCTCGGGGACCAGCTTCTTAACCTCTTTCGACTTACCGCGGGTCATAGCGTCCGCGATCGCGGCGATGATGGCCGCGTTCTCGTCGCTGTCAGCGGCAGCCGCGGTCTCCTCGGAGGCCACTTCCACGGCGGCGTCTGCCTTCGCCTCGGAAGCCACATAGCCCTTGTTCACCGGGCTCGTGAAGGTCTTGCCGTCCGGGAAGTAGATCTTCTCCTGGTTATTGATCTCGTCGGTGATGATGTCGTAGTTCGGCTGATGGATGATGCGGGGCATGCCGTCATTGATCGAAGGGATCCAGTGGCCGCCCTCGAAGTTCGCCGCGATCGTGTCGCGGACGTGCTGGCGGATCTCCTCCTCAGTGGAGTCATCGCGGTCGAACACGCCCGAATCCAGGCCTCCCCACAGGATGAACTCGCGGTTCTCATCGTTCAGGCGCTTCTGCAGTGCAGGAATGTCATTCGAAGGAAGAACGCCCTCCCAGCAGTCGATGCCCATCTCGAACATGTCGTCTAAGAGTGTCGCGCAGAACGAGTCGGAGTGGTGGACCACGATCGCGCCGTGATCCTTCGCGATCTGATACAGCTTCTTGTAGCGAGGCGTGTAGAACTCGTGGAAGACCTCGGGAGCCATGAACGTGGAGAGCTTCGAGCCCCAGTCGTCGTGCGCGAAGACCATGTTGATCTCGGGGACCTTCTTAAAGTACTCCTCCAGCAGATCCATGCGCCACTCGGTGATGTAGTCGAGCAGATTATGCATCTCATCTGGATACTCCAGCAGGAACGCCAGGCAGTCCTCGAACGGCATGAAGCAGTGAGTCAGCTCGAAGGTTCCGGGGACCACGAAAGGCGTCACAAAGATCTCGCCTTTCGCGACGATCTCACGGGCCTGCTCGCGGAACGTATCCCAGTCCGAGTCGACGGTGTGGAGATCGGGCTTATGGACGTAATCCCGCCAATGCTCGATGTCCTTGATCAGAACATGATCCGGGTCCGTGTTCGGGACAGCGCCGGGCTCGCCTTCGGGCCACTCATAGGTGACGCCCCAGCCGTTTACGACGCTTCCGCCTTTTAAGCGCGGCTCGATCTTCGAGAGCGGAGAGCCCATCAGAAAACCGGCCATGGTGCCGAGGGCACCGTACTGATTCACGAAACCGTCGACCGGCTCGTTATGAAGCAGGGCGAGGAAGCGTTCTTTCTGTGTCATCATGATAATAGGATCCTTTCTTTCTGCGAAATACTTCGCGTAATGTGTGTATCGCTTGCAATGCTTCGGTGCACGTTAAAACTGTTTCACATCGTATCACATTCGAAGGGCGTTGTGGTGTACATGCTTTAAAACATCAACGAAAAAACGAGGGACGGCCGAAGCCGTCCCCCTCGTAAAATGTGTTTTGACGATGAGATCTTAAGATCAGATATTCCTAAGATCAGATCGACTGCCAGAACTTCATGAGCTCGACCGCGCTGTTCGCTGCGGAGGAGGCGTCAGGCGTGTAGGCATCCGCACCGATCTGCTCCGCATATTCCGGAGTCAGAGGCGCGC
>CAYLPO010000466.1:0-1568 GCA_964385575.1 uncultured Lachnospiraceae bacterium
GGAGATATGAAAATGAACGATCAGAACATCCCCGTCATGGAAAGAGACGTCCGTGAGCTGTCGCTCGGCGACATGTTCATCCAGGTTTTCCGTCACTGGAAAGCGCTGGTGATCTGTGCGGTCATCGGAGCTCTGCTGTTTACGGGCTTCAGCTGTGTGACCGGCGCCAGCGGCCCGAGAGCATGGGCGGCACAGGCAGAAGCTGCAGCGCCCTCGGAAGAGCCTACTCTCGACGAAGCTTCGCAGACCCGCGTGGATGGAATGAGAGACCTGCGCACGCATTTCCGCGATACCGCAGTGTCTCAGGGCGAGTACCTGCAGAACTCGATCTACATGCAGCTCGACCCCTATGCGGTGAACCGGACGACGGCGTGCCTTTTCGTGATGCCGGAGGGAACTGTTTCCGAGGCCGAGATCGACGCTCTGGTGAGTACCTATCAGGATGCGGCGCTTTCCCAGGAACTCCTTCAGCCGATCGCCGACGATCTGGAGACGGACTTCATCTATCTGCGGGAGGTCGTCAGCTGTGCCGCGGATTACGATCTGAATAAGATCACGATCAATGTATCTTACCCGGATCTGGATGAGTCCATGAATATCTGCCAGCGGATCGTGAACACGCTGGAGGGCCGCGAGGACGACTATTCCACCCAGCTGGGCGATCACAGGCTGGTCATGACGACCATTACGAAACGTGTGGTGGTCGACACGGCGGTTTTCGACAATCAGGCTGCGGTGTGGGACGACGTCCATAACAACAATGTCGCGATCAATAAAGTCAGTGCTGATATCAATGACTTCCGTCCTTCCTCCTCTTCGTCGTCCGCGGCGGTTCCCGGATACCGGAGCCTGCCGAAAGATGTCGCGATCGGTGCTGCGGCCGGTCTGATCGTGTGCTTCGTCGTGCTTATTCTGGCTTACCTGCTTTCCGATAAGCTCCGTTCAGACGACGAGGTCCGCCGGATGGCGCCGGTGCGCGTGTGGACGAACAATATCGCGCCGCAGGGCCATGCCGGCTCTGCCCTGGCGTTCGATAAGCTGCAGGGTATGACCGCCTGGAAGGAAGGCGCGTATCAGCGCTTTGCGGATATCTTCGCGCCGGAGCTGGAAGGAAAGGAATCTCTGCTTCTGGTGACTACCCTCAAAGAGGATGAGGTCGCGGACATCGCCGGGGAGATGGAAAAGGCGATGCGCGCGAAGCAGGATGCGACCGATTCGGCGGGCTTTACGGTGAACGTCTGTGCCAATGTCTCGAACTCTTACACCGCTGTCGAAGCGATCCGCGGCGCGGAGGCGGTCCTGGCCGTCGAGCGCGCGCACACATCTTCGCTGAAGAAGGTCCGCGCGGAGCTTGAGCTTCTGAGCCACGTCCGTGAGGACGCGATGGGCGTGATGGTGAGAGGTATCTGACCGGAGGCATTCCGATCCGGCCGAAGGGGGCTTCCTGATGCAGGAAGAGACAGAAAAAGAATTAAGCCGCAGTGAACAGCGCGACGCGCGGATCCGGGAGCTTTTCGAGGGACATTCCGTCCCCCGCACGATCCTGACGTTCGCGGTCCCCACGATCC
>CAYLPO010000467.1:0-1567 GCA_964385575.1 uncultured Lachnospiraceae bacterium
ACGACCACGGTCGCTCCGTTTTCGATCAATGTCTCAAACACCCCGAGCAGCGTCTGCACATCCAGCGGATGCAGGCCGATGGTCGGCTCATCAAACACGAAGACCGAGTCCGTCTGCATCCGTCCCATCTCGCTGGCCAGCTTGAGCCGCTGCGCCTCACCGCCGGACAGGCTCGGGGTCTCCTCGCCCAGTGTCAGATAGCCCAGTCCCAGACTCTGCAGGACCTCCAACCGCTGCCGGACAGTCTTCATATCCGCGCAAAACTCTAACGCATCAGACACATCCATGTCCATCAGTTCGGGCAATGACTTCGTCTCACCGGCTTTATTCGTATACCGGATACTGTATGCAGCTTTCGCATACCGCGATCCGCGGCACTCCGGGCAGGGAATATCCACATCCGGCAGGAACTGCACGTCCAGACTGATCGAACCAGTGCCGTCGCAGACCGGGCACCGCAGATCCCCCGTGTTATAGGAAAAGTCGCCGGCCTTCCGCCCACGCGCCTTCGCATCTTTTGTCCGCGCATAGATCTTCCGCAGCTCATCGTGGACATTCGCATAGGTAGCGACGGTCGAGCGGATATTGATCCCGATGGGCGTCGCGTCGATCAGCTTCACATGCTCGATCCCCTCGGCTTCGATATGTTTCACATGCTCCGGCATGCGTTTTCCCGCGGTCAATGCCGCAAGCCCCGGCACTAAACTTTCCAGGATCATGGTCGTTTTTCCCGAGCCGGACACACCGGTGATGACCGTAAGCCGGCCTTTCGGGATCGAGACTTCAAGCGGCTTCACCGTATGGATGGCATCCGTGGACATACGGATCGCCCCGTCGGCGAATACATCCTGGGAGGAAACACAGCCTGCCGCCGAACCCGCTCCGCTCGCCGCAGCACATCCTTTCGCATCTCTTCCGCCTCTCCGGACACCTGCGCGCCCCGCGAGAAAAGGCCCGATCATGGACGCGGCATTTTCTTCGAGATCTTTCACGGTCCCCTCCGCGATCACGCGGCCGCCGCCCGCGCCGGCCTCCGGACCCATCTCGACGATCCAGTCTGCCTCTTTCAGAATCTGCGTGTCGTGATCCACGAGCAGGACCGAGTTTCCATCCCGCACCAGATCATGCATGACCGCGTTTAACCCCACGATATTCGCGGGGTGCAGTCCGATGGACGGCTCGTCCAGCACATAGAGCACGCCGGTCGTGCGGTTGCGGACCGCGCGGGCCAGCTGCATGCGCTGCCTTTCGCCGGTCGAGAGTGTCGAGGCCGCCCGGTCCAGCGACAGGTACGACAACCCCAGGTCCGTCAGCCGCCGCGCCACGTCGTGGAACGACTCGCAGATGCTCTCCGCCATGGGACGCATCTCCTCCGGAAGCGAGGCAGGCACGCCGTCCACCCAATCCGAGATCTGTGCCAAGGTCATCCGGCAGGCTTCATCCAGCCCGATGCCGCGCAGTTTCGGGGCGCGCGCCGCATCCGACAGCCGGCTTCCGCCGCACTCCGGGCACAGCTCCTCTTTCAGGAACTTCTCGACACGCTTCATGCCCTTCTCGTCCTTCACCT
>CAYLPO010000468.1:0-1567 GCA_964385575.1 uncultured Lachnospiraceae bacterium
GACGGCCGTGACCGTGCCTGCCGCCTCATGTCCCAGCACAAACGGCGGCTCCACGATAAAGCCCCCGATCCGCCCGGCTTCATAATAATGGAGATCCGACCCGCAGATCCCGACATATTCCAGCTGGACCTGGACTTCCTTCTCTCCCGGCTCCGGGATCGGCCTCTGTGTAAAGCGCATCTGCTCCAGGCCGGTCATCTCTGCTGTCTTCATCATTCCTGTCATCATTTCACCCCCAAATTTTCCGAATACCCTTTACACTGCACGTTCCATCCGAGGTCGCGATACCCCGGTGTTTATCATATGATTCCATTATAAATTGAAACCCGTCAGCCGTTAATCCATTTATTCCCTCAGATGCAGTTTTCTTCAGCGTTCTTTACCTCATTTCAGTGAAATCCTGCGGGAGGATGTGGTAATCTTATGTTGTAATCTTTCAGGCCTTCCGGGAGCGCTTGAACGCGGCTTTCGGATGCGAAAAAATGCGGTCTCCGGATGCGGAGGATCGTGGCTTTCCGGATGCGGAGAAATGCGGTTCCCGGATGCGGAGGAATGGGCTTCCCGGATGCGGAACCGGGCTTACAGGAGGTGACGCTGTGACCGAAATGAAAGACTCTTTACTGGATCACCTGCGGCTGGGCATGAACCACACGATTGCCCACGAGACGCCTGAGGAGTGGGCTTCGTTTCTTGCGGACCACGGGTTCCGTGCCGCATCTTTTCCGGCGGACTACACGGCCCCCGTCCATCTGATCGACGCTTATGTGAAAGAGGCTGCCGCGCGCGATATCCAGATCGCGGAGGTCGGTGTCTGGACTTCTCCCTGGAACTCGGATCCCGGGGAGGCGGAAAAGGGGAAAGAGCGCTGCCTCGAACAGCTGCGGCTCGCCGAGTACGTCCATGCCAGATGCTGCGTAAACGTCTCCGGTGCGGCCGGCCCCGACTGGGCTGCGTGTTACCGGGAGAACTACGACCCGGCGCTCTATGAGAAAAACGTGGAATTCATCCGGTACCTCATTGACACCGTAAAACCGCAGCACACGTGCTACTCTCTGGAGACCATGCAGTGGATGGTCCCCTGGTCCGTCGAACAGTATGTTCAGGTCATTAAGGATGTCGACCGGTCCGCGTTCAAGGTGCATCTGGATCCGTTCAACCTGATCAGCGATCCCTACGCCTATACGCATCAGAAAGAGGTGGTCGACAAAGCCTTTTCCCTGCTTGGCGGACAGATCGTCAGTTTCCACGTCAAAGACGTGATCATGGATCCCGGACTGTCGGTCATGATCCGCGAGACGCAGATCGGCACCGGAAGCTTCGATCACAGATATTATCTGGAAAAGATCGCTTCCCTCGGCGATCCTGACATGCCTGCCCTCATCGAGCACCGGCCGGATCCGCAGGATTATCTGGACGCCATGGAACACCTGAAGAAAGTCGCAAGCGTGAGCTGAATCGACTGCCGCAGGCGGGAACTGAGGCACCGAACAGGTTCGGCCAGATTGCGTGGTTTTTTCCTCGCTGCTGCATATATCAGAAAAAGAGATCGTAAGGGCCCCGCATACAC
>CAYLPO010000469.1:0-1566 GCA_964385575.1 uncultured Lachnospiraceae bacterium
GAGCTCCATCTCGATCCCGGCTGCGGGATTGATGGCACAGTGATATCCGTTCGTCAGCTGTGCGCCGGAGAAACAGGCGTAGCAGCGCATGCATTTGCGGACTTCGTCTTCGCGTCCCTCGCGGTATTTGCGCGGGGTGTCCGGATCACAGATGATCTGGCGGGCCATCTCCACGACGTCGCACTTTCCGCTGGCGATGATTTCCTCCAGGAACTCCGCGTCGGCCAGCGCGCCGACGGTCGCGACAGGCATGCTGACGTGCGGCTTGATGGCCGCGGCGTAGGGAACATTGGGCCCGTCCGGACTGAACATGGACGGGAACGTATGCACGAACATATCCACGATGGCGTAAGCACCGCTGTATTGACCCGAACTCACATGGAGCAGATCCAGATGGCCGTCGAACATCTTCGCGTAGGCGATGGCCTCATCGATGTCATACCCACCCTCGCAGCACTCGGAGGCGGAGAAACGCATCTCGATGGGAAAATGCGGGCCGCAGGCGCGCCGGATGGCGTCCATGACCGCGATAGGGAACCGCGCGCGGTTCTCCAGACTGCCGCCCCAGCGGTCTTTGCGGTGGTTGGTCAGCGGTGAAAGAAACTGCGTGATCAGCCAGCCGTGGGCCCCGTGGATATTCACCATGCCGAAGCCGCAGTTCTTGGCGAACAGGGCCGCGTCAGCGTACTTTTGGATGGTCGCTTCAATGACATCCTCCGGCATCTCCAGCACCGGGATGATCTCGCGGTCGCCGGCGCCGCTGTAGTTATTCGTTTTCGCCGTGGAGGGTACCCCGTAGGCCTCGCCCTCGCTGGCGGAGTAGATGGCATTTCCGTGAAGTGCGGAGTTGATGGCGTATTTGCCTGCGTGCAGCAGCTCGATCACCGGGACCGCGCCGTGTCGGCCGATGACCTCCGTGGCATAGCACAGGGTGGCTTTCGAGGTGCGCTGATCCAGCGGAATGTGATTCCAATTCACGCGGCCGTGCTCGGAGTCGACCATGCCGTCGCCGAAACAGACGGCTGCCGCGCCGCCCAGAGCTCTGCGCTCATAGTGCGCAATGGTCTCGGACGTGGGAACCTGCTGCGCGGTCATGAACTGCGGTCCGGTCGCCGAGGCGAACATGCGGTTCCGAAACACCGTGGAGCCGGCCAGGACCAGCGGTTCAAACAAATGGGGATACATCTGCTTCGACATGGTGCGACCTCCTTTAAAGAAACTGCTGCAGAAAGAACGTCACAAAAGATCATGCTGATATCATGCTGATCATGGATCGAAAAACCAGAAAAGGCGGGCGGCCGGGCATTACAGCCCGGGCCGCCCCAGCCGGCGAGCTGAGCTCCGGCTGTATGATCACGAAGCTGCCCTCGCGGCTCCGGGATCGTCTTCGAAGACACTACTTGTCAAGTAGACCATACAGGAAATCAGCTTGCATTTTCATTACAAATATTCTTGTTTTGTCCTCTAACGACCTTATAATAGAAATATGTCATAGATGAGACGTGTAAGAAGCCAGTTGGAAATGACCCGTTCAGAAAGGAACTCTCATGACATATTTCTATTATA
>CAYLPO010000470.1:0-1564 GCA_964385575.1 uncultured Lachnospiraceae bacterium
CGCGGATGCACTTGCCCTCGCACTGCGTCTCCTGCGGGCACACACGGCCGCAGACGGCGGGCAGCGAGGAGGACTCGGACAATGTCTGGAAGGCTGCCTCGGGATCTCCGTCGGCGATCTCCTTCACGAACTTCGGGATATTGATATGGACGGGGCAGCCGGTCACGCACTGCGCATTCTTGCAGTTCAGGCAGCGCTTTGCCTCTTCCGTGGCCTCCTCGGCGTTATAGCCCAGGCAGACCTCATCAAAATTCTTCGCTCTGACGAGCGGCTCCTGCTCTCTGACAGGGACTCTTTCCATTCCGGGTGCTGCCATCACTTGTCACCTCCGCAATTTCCGCATCCGCCGTGATGCGTGGCGCCTTCCTGATACTTCAGCAGGGCTCTGCCTTCCTCGGTCTTATACTGGGCAGAGCGCTTCATGGCCTGGTCGAAGTCCACCAGATGGCCGTCGAATTCGGGGCCGTCCACGCACGCGAACTTCACCTCACCGCCGACCAGCAGTCTGCAGGCGCCGCACATACCGGTGCCGTCGACCATGATCGGGTTCATGCTGACGATGGTAGGGATGTCATACTTCTTCGTGGTCAGGCAGCAGAACTTCATCATGATCATGGGACCGATGGCCACGACCGAGTCGTACATCTTTCCTTCCTTCTCGATCAGGTCCTCGATCACCTTCGTGACCATGCCCTCACGGCCGTAGCTGCCGTCGTCGGTCGTCACATAGAGGTTCGTCGCGACCGCTGCCATCTTCTCTTCCCAGAACAGAAGATCTTTATTCTTTGCGCCGATGATAACGTCGCAATCCAGACCATGCTCCTTATACCAGCGGACCTGGGGATACACGGGCGCGGTTCCGACGCCGCCGCAGACGAACAGCTTCCGGACTTTCTTCAGCTCCTCGATGGGCTCATTGACGAAATCCGAAGGGACACCCAGCGGGCCGATGACGTCCTGAAGCGCCTCGCCGGCCTTCATGTCGCACATGCGGGACGAGGATGCGCCCACAGTCTGGACTACCAGGTCGATGGTTCCGGCCTCACGGTCATAGTCCGCGATGGTCAGCGGGAAACGCTCTCCGACTTCGTCGATGCGAATGACGACGAACTGACCCGGCTCGCAGGACCTGGCGATGCGGGGTGCCTCGATCTTAAAGTGATAGATCTTCGGGACCAGCATCGATGCTTCTACGATCTGAAACATTTGCGATCTCCTCCTAAAAAGTTTTGATATTCAGATGTATATTCCATAAATTCTGAACAAGCTCTCCCCGGCCCTCGATCCGGGCCGCAATTGCTTTCATAGTAGGACAAAAAGGCGCTCTTTGGCAAGGTCTTCCCGGTCAAAAGCTCGTTATCTTTTTATCTTACACGTTATGCTCCGTCCGGCGGATGAAGTCATCCTGAACCGCCTTGTTCAGCTCCACGAACGCCGCCGAGAACCCGGCGATCCGCACGATCAGGTCCTTGTAATCCTCCGGGGTCTTCTGCGCGTCGTGCAGGACGTCCGCCGAAATGACATTGAACTGCACCTGCATGCCGCCGAGCCGGAAGTAGGACTA
>CAYLPO010000471.1:0-1549 GCA_964385575.1 uncultured Lachnospiraceae bacterium
GACACCCACGGCCGTCGCGCCGACCTCGGCCGCGACTTCGGCCACGGTCTCCGGCAGGTTCATGCCGCGCAGGTAGACAACGTCGAAGCCGGCTTCCTGGAAGGTCTCGCGGATCGTGTTGATGCCGTTGACGTGCGCGTCCGCGCCGACCGTCGCCAGGACGATCTTCTCGGGGCGTGTCGGCGGCTTCTCGATGTGCACGTGGACTTCTTCCTTGGTGATCGGGCAACGGGAGGCATCCACGCCGAGCGGGGTGTAGCCTTCCACGTAGCGGGTGATGCCGTCGGGATCGCGGTTCGTCTTGACGTAGCGTTTCAGATCCCAGCCGCCCGCGCGCGGGGTGTCCATCATACCGCTCTTGCCGCCTTCGACGATGAGTTCGATCAGCTCCTCGTCTGTCCACTGACGCCAGAACTCCTCGGTCAGGCTTCCCTGCTTCAGGCTGTGCGCCGGCAGATGCAGGACGGCTTCGAGGACGGCGAAGGCCTCGTCCATCATCATGTTCTCGTACTCGTCGATGATCGGAGAGTCGATGCCCGGGTTGTAGGTGCGGCGGAAGACGTCTTCGCTCGCCCAGACCGCCTGGCCCATGGAATCGCCGGTCGGGATACCGACGGACTCGGCCGCCTTCGGACGGTAGTAGTTCGCGCCGCCGAGTTTCGCGGTGATCGCCATGCGCGCGAAGTGCGCCTGCTCGGCGATCAGGTTCGCCGGCGGATTCTGGAAGGTCTCCGGCACGACGATCAGGCTCTTACTGAGCATGTTGTGGCGGAAGGAGCGCATGATCGCGAGGTCGCGGTACATGTTCACGCCGCCGACGTTCATCTGGATCGCGGAGAGCTCCCAGGGAAGCTCCGCGTGCACGGCCAGGCCTTCGGCCAGCAGACACATGGCGATCGCCATGCCGTCGGTGCCGCCGATGTTGTTGATGTGCTTGTGCGTGTCAAGCTGCGCGAAGATCTTGTTCTCGGCGCAGATGACGATCGACTTGTAGCCGTTGACGACCTTGGTCTTGAAGTCGTGGATGCCGCGTCCGCCGAAGTGCACATGGATGACCGGGCCGATGTCGGTGCCGTCGAAACCGGCAATCAACGCGTTGAGGATGTTGATGTGCGCCGTGTCACCGGTGGCGTTGATGCGGATCGGATGCTTGGAACCGCCGCCGAGCTTGACGAACTCGCGCTCGCCCTTCGGGGTGATGCCGCCCTTGCCGCGGGACTGCTCGATGAGCTCACGGCCCTTCAGCGGGTCGATGTGACGGGTCGCCTCGGAGTGCACGAACTGGAAGATCGTATCGTCGTACATGTCCGCATACTTGTAGATGTCGCAGGACTCCTTCCAGGTCTCCTCCGCGCTGTTGCGGCCCAGGATCGGGTTCAGGCAGGGCACGCCGGTCTCGAGGGCCTTCTGGCCGAGCTCGTAGATGCGGTAGCCGCTGCGCACGACGCCTTCGACCTCGCGCGGGTAGGGACCGGGCAGTCCCACGACCTCGCCTTTTTCATCCAGGTCGGGCATCTCGACATCGAAGCAGTCCGCGTAAGCGCGAATG
>CAYLPO010000472.1:0-1549 GCA_964385575.1 uncultured Lachnospiraceae bacterium
GAACGCCTGAAAAAGTATGAAGGGATGGAAAAAGGCGAGTTTGAGCAGGCCATCGACAGGCTGGAGAATCAGGTGCGCACGGCAGATACTTATGCCTTTGAGAAGTATCTGAAGAATCCGGAATATGAGATGCTGTCCATTGACCATGAATCCCTGGTGGCGCAGACGGATCCATCCGTCCTTCCGCCGGAGGAGCAGGAAAACTTTATCTGCAGAATACCCGGAACCTTTATGGAGAACGAGCGGACGCTTGTCGTACCGAAGGATCAGGTGTTCCTGGTTTCAGGAACCGGTAAAGACCGTTATCTGGCGTTTGTCCGATCCGACATGCCGCCGGCGGTCTATGACAAGGCCGGAAAAAGGGTTTCGGAGTTTGCCACAGGGAAATCACTGATGGAGCATTTCGACCAGGTAAAGGAAAAACTTTCCGCGCAGGAACTGCAGAAAACTGCGGAGATTGCGGCAAGGCTTACACAGAACGTACCGGTTCCAAACCCGGTGTTGGCGAAGTAAATAAGGAGGTCCACCAGCTGTGGTAAAGAAAAGAACAATATCATTTAAGATCTATCTGCTTCTCCTGCTTCCGATTCTCTTTGTCTCCTATCTTCTCTCTGGTGTGTTCGTTTTAACGAACATATCGGTTAAGACTCTGCCCGAGAATATCGAATACATCTTCACCCATTTTTACCATAACTGGTGGAACGACAAGACCCCTGCAGCGCTGGCTGCGGGGGTTCTTCTTTGGGTTCTGCTGGTCAGTTATCTGATGTACCATTACCGGAATTTCCAGACTGGCAGGGAGTACGGCAATGAAGACTGGGCGGATGTATTTGAGGTGGATAAAAAGCGCCGTGATCCGGAGCGAAAGAACAACCGGATCCTGAGCCGGAATCTGGCAATCTCGCTTTACGGGGATAAGAAGCTGTCGAACAATAACATGCTGGTCATCGGCTCTTCCGGAACCTATAAGACGAATTCCGTCGTGACGCCGAACCTGCTGATGGCAGCGGCTAATTATATCGTGCTGGACGTAAAAGGCGAGCTGATGTACAAGTACGGGAACTATCTCGGCATGCAGGGATATACGATCCGGTGTCTGAACCTGAAGGACCCGGACAAATCCTGCCAGGACAATCCGTTCGAATACATCGAAAAGGAGGAAGACCTGATCCGGCTGATCACAAACATCCAGGAGGCGGTGAATCCGCCGGATTCCGCGAAAGGCGATCCCTTCTGGCAGAGCGGCCCGGCACTGTACCTGCAGTCGATCTTCTATTACGAATGGTATACGAAGAAAGAACAGGGCCTTGTCGGGAACATGAACAATATCCTGGCGTTGGCCAACATGGAAACTAAAAAAGCACCGGTGCCGCTGGGAACCGATCCCAATGCGGCACCTACTATGTTACAGGTAGAGATGGAAAAAGCAAAAGAAAAATACGGCGAAGATTTTCCAGCCGTACGTGATTACCGGAAGCTGAAGGAAGGCGCGACGGAAACTGTGCGGTCCATCATCATTATCGTCAATGCCATGCTGAAGCTATGTGAG
>CAYLPO010000473.1:0-1546 GCA_964385575.1 uncultured Lachnospiraceae bacterium
TATTGGTGCGGGGACACCGCATTGCGAATATAGAAGGCGAGACCGTGGTTCTGGTGGATGCCGTACAGATCCCCAGATATATCGCGGTACCGGCCGTCGGAGTGCCCATGCTGCTGGCGTTTCTGATCGTTCTGGTGATCAGGTTCCGCCGCCGGTCGGCATTGCCGAATGAAGAAGAGATCGCGGAGATGCTGAAAGAAAAAGCACGGAAATCGGAGCGATCGGAAGATAAGTCTCGAAAGAGAAAAGGAGAATGACCGCATGATGCGGAACGGCAGAAAAACACACAGGTTTTCGAAAACGCAGCGTCTGCTGACGGCCCTTCTGACACTTTGCATGGCAGCAGCGCCTGCGGCGGTCTGGGCCGCTGCAGGGGGGACCGCATTCGCAGCCGAGAGCATTGATTTTACGCGGGATATGTCCATCGCGATCGAGGCATTTCCGGAAGGACATGATTTTGCGGAGGATATCACAGACGCGGGTGTCGTTGTGGACGTGTATCAGGTGGCTGAGGCTGCCGTCCAGACCGGCTATGACGCCTATGATTTCATTCTGACACAGGATTTCGCGGATATCGATCTGACTGATATGCAGACGCTTGACGCGCAGGTCGCACAGACGCAGGTGGCCGCGGGCATCGTCAGAGATGCGGAAGAAGCACCGGAGCCTGTGACGTCCTTGGCATACGGGGAGTCATCGGCTTTCGCCCCCGGCTTGTACCTTCTGATCCCGCACGGCGAAGCCATGGGGAATTACTGGCGGACGACGGAAGACGGATCTCTGGTAACCGTGGCCGGTACGCAGGAATGGGAGTATCGGTTCTCCCCGCAGCTGATCTCATTGCCCACGCGTGAGTCCTCGGAGGAAGTGGTCATGACTTCCGACAGCGGAGAATGGATCTACGATCTCTCTGTCAGTCTGAAAGCGGAGCGCGCTCCGCGGTTCGGAGATCTGATCATCGAAAAGACGGTTGACCGCTTCCGCGGCGAACCGGTTACCGTGGTCTTTTCCATCGTGGATACCGAGACCGGCGGTGATATCTACAGCAATGTCGCGTCCGTCTATATTACGGATGCAAGCGGCGGCAGCCCGCGGGTGACGAAGATCCCCGCGGGCATCAGCGTGACCGTGACGGAGATCTACGCCGGACCGCGCTATAATCCGGATCCGAAACCGCAGACCGTACAGATCGTCGCTTCGACAGCTGCGGCCGCAGAGGATTCGATCGCGACGGTGAGCTTTCATAATACCTCTACTCCGTCCGGAAACGGCGGCCACGGAATTGAAAACCATTTCACCTATAACGGAGAGACCGGGGGATGGGATCTGGTCACGACCCCGGTGCAGAGCCTTGAACAGTGAGGAGGCGCTTTGATATGAAACGCAGCAGAATACTCCTGACATTTTTGGCACTGGCGCTGGTGCTCTCGATGGGGATCGGGACAGCATGGTCCTACTTCACGGCGACGACGCGTGCGGCCGGAGAAATGTGGGTCTCATCAATTACTTCCTCAACGTCCACAAGACGCTCACCGAACAGTCGCAC
>CAYLPO010000474.1:0-1533 GCA_964385575.1 uncultured Lachnospiraceae bacterium
CAGACCATTGTATTATTATGGTATTAGTGGTGCTATAATAATGTTTTTTGGTATAAGGCTCCGTGATAAACATCTGAACCGGGCGGCAGCTGCGGCCAGTCCCGGATAACACCGGCCGCGGTGCCGGGAGAAAGGCATGGATATGAAACCACGCGAATTCGCCGTCTACGGAAAAGGCGGCATCGGAAAATCCACCCTGAGCGCGAACCTCTCGGCGGCGCTCGCCCTGCGCGGGGAGCGCATTCTGCAGGTGGGCTGCGACCCCAAGCACGACTCCACCCGGCTGCTGGTGCACGGCGAGCCGCAGGTGACCGTGCTGGATTATATCCGTGACGGGGGCGAAGCCGGCTCAGGCACAAACCCGACCTCCCCGGACAACGCCGCGCTCAAGGACCTCGTAAAAGAAGGCGCTTTCGGCGTCCTCTGCGTCGAGGCGGGCGGCCCGAAACCGGGCATCGGGTGCGCGGGCCGCGGCATCATCACGGCGTTTGATTTCCTGGAGAAGCAAAAGATCAAGGAACACTGCGACCTGATCCTCTACGATGTCCTGGGAGACGTCGTCTGCGGCGGCTTCGCGGTGCCCGTGCGCCGCGAGTACGCGGACACGATCCTTCTGGTGACCAGCGGCGAGTTCATGGCGATCTACGCCGCGAATAATATTCTCCGCGGCATCCGCAACTTCGACGGTGACAAACGCCGCCGCGTGGCAGGCATTCTGTATAACGAGCGCCGCGTCCCCGAGGAGGACCTGCGCGTGCGGCGGTTTGCGGAGGCGGTCGGCCTTCCGGTCCTGAAGAAAGTGCCGCGCCACGAAGATTTCGCAGTGGCCGAGCGGGCGCACATGACATTGATGGAGCTGCCGAAGGGGGATCCGGCATTGAAAGAGCTGTTCTGCGATCTGGCGGCGTATCTGGACGCTGGTCCGGAGCTCTATGAGGCGCGCCCTTTGAGCGACGAGGCCCTCGAAGCAGTCGTACTGGAGGGTGCCCCTGCGGGCGCAGAGGTTCCGGCACGGGCAATGCAGGCACACGGCGGAAGTTCACACGGCGGAGAGGTGACCGGTTCCGGAAGAGAAAACGGCTTTGGGCAGGAAACCGGCTCCGGTGCGGGAGCATTGCCCGAAACCGGGGCAGGGATCGCGGCTTCCCGTGTCCATAAGCCCCCGCTCTACGGCTGCGCCTTCAACGGCGCCGCGACGCAGGCTATCCACCTGACGGATGCGCGGGTCATTGCCCACGCACCGAAAGGCTGCGCGTTCTACACCTGGCAGAATATCAGCTCGCCCGGACGGAGGAACCTGTTCCGCCGGGGCGTATTGATGCCGTCGGCGGTCGCGCCGCACTTTGTGAGCACCGACATGAGCGAGGCGGAGGCAGTCTTCGGCGGGCTCGACCGACTGCGCGCCGTGGTGCAGCAGGCGCTCGACGACGGGTGTCCCGCGGTCGTGGTCTTAAGCGCCTGCGTGAGCGGGATCATCGGCTGCAGTCCGTGATTCTGACGGAAGGCGACAGGATGCTGCTGACGCCGACCTAT
>CAYLPO010000475.1:0-1527 GCA_964385575.1 uncultured Lachnospiraceae bacterium
TCAAGGAAGTCGGCATTCCGTTCTGGCAGGGAAAGGCCTGCGGCGACGCCGTGGCCGCATGGCAGCCGGATTATTATGAGGAGCTGACCCGTCTGCGCTGCACGAGCTACGTTCCGAAGGGGACGCCCGGCTACATCCCGCCGCTGGGACTGCCGCTGGGGCATCTGGTGGCCGGTTATAAGAAGATCATCACGAAGGGCTATAAGGCCATCCGTGACGAGGCGCAGGCCTGGATGGACGCGCACTATGACCGCCTGATGGGCGAGGATGTCCGCAAGTACACGTTCTACAAGGCCGCGGTCATCACCTGTGACGCCGCGATGATGTTCGTGAAGCGCTACGCGGACGCGGTGCAGGCGAAATTCGAGGCCTGCACGGACGAGACCCGCAAAGCCGAACTGAAGACCATGGCCGAGAACCTGTACCAGCTGGTCGAGGGTCCCGCGAAGACCTTCTGGCAGGCGCTGCAGGGTATCATGATGTACCAGCTGTTCTACACCGCCGAGACCTCGAACCCCTCGGCTGCGCTCGGACGCGTCGACCAGTACATCTATCCGTTCTATGAGAAGGAGATCGCCGCGGGCACCCTGACGAAGGAATTCGCGCAGGAGCTCATCGACATGTTCTTCCTGAAGGCGAACTGCTCCTACGGCATCGCTCCGGACGTGGTCGCGGATACCACCGGCGTGGGCAATACCTGGCAGCACACCACCTGCGGCGGCGTCGACCCCGACACCGGCGAAGACGCCACGAACGACTGCACCTACATGATCCTGGAGACCGTCGGTCGTCTGGAGCTGCACGATCCCACGATCTCGCTGCGGTTTAACAAGAACTCGCCCCAGAAGCTGTGGGAGTGCGCCATCGCGACCTCGAAGCTGGTCGGCGGCCTGCCGCTGTATCAGAACGATGAGCAGATCATCCCCGGCCTGATCCGCGAGCTGGGCTTCAGCCTGCACGACGCGCGCGACTACGGCGTCATCGGCTGCCAGGAGATCGTGGGCTGCGGCACGGATTACCCGGCCCCGAACGGCTGCCCGCCGCACGGCTCGGCGTTCTGGTCCATCATCTTCGACATGGCCATCAACAACGGCATCAACCCGTTGAACGGCGAGCAGTCCACCGTGCAGAACGGCTATCTGTACGAGATGGAGAATATCGAGGAGGTCAAGGACGCGTTCAAGGCGCAGGCGACGCACGTCATGAACATGTTTGCTTCCACGCATAACTACGCCGAGATGATCGGCGAGCACACGACGCCGCAGCCGGCGCTTTCCATCTCGATGGAAGGCTGCATGGAGAAGGGAGCGGACGTCGCGTGGGGCGGCGCGAAGTATAACTCCTACGGCTGCACTGCCACCGGACTTTCGTCCTGCGCGGACAGCATCACCGCGATCAAGTACATGTGCTTCGACAAGAAGCTGTGCACCACCCGCGAGCTCTACGACGCCACCATGGCGAACTGGGAGGGTTATGAAGATCTGCGCCAGCAGGTCATCAACGAGTGCCCGCACTTCGGAAACGGCG
>CAYLPO010000476.1:0-1525 GCA_964385575.1 uncultured Lachnospiraceae bacterium
CGATGCCCGTGACGCAGATCAGTATGCAGCTGTCGGCGGTCGTCATGGCGCAGGCGGGCGCGCAGCGCGTGTTCGCTCTGCTGGATGAGGATCCGGAGGAAGACGAAGGAAAAGTCACGCTGGTCTATGCGAACGAGGCGGAGGACGGCACGATCACCGAGGCGTCGGAGCGCACCGGCGTCTGGGCCTGGAAGGTGCCGGCCGAGAACGGCGGCGAGCCCTCCTTTGTGAAGGTCCGGGGCGGCGTCCGCTTCGAGGACGTAGATTTCTCCTATGTCCCCGAGAAGCAGATCCTCTACGATATCAATATGTATGCGAAACCCGGACAGAAGATTGCCCTGGTCGGTTCGACCGGTGCCGGAAAGACCACGATCACGAACCTGATCACGCGGTTTTACGACATCCAGCGCGGACAGATCCTCTATGACGGGATCGACATCAAGGACATCAAAAAGTCCGATCTGCGCAGGTCCCTGGGTGTGGTCCTGCAGGACGTGAACCTGTTCACGGGCACGGTCATGGACAATATCCGCTTCGGCCGCCTCGACGCGACCGACGAGGAGGTCATCGAGGCCGCGAAGATCGCGAATGCGGACGGCTTCATCCGGAGACTGCCGGAGGGCTATCACACGATGCTGACCGGAAACGGCGCGAACCTCTCGCAGGGACAGCGTCAGCTGCTTTCGATCGCGCGCGCAACCATCGAGGATGCGCCGGTGCTGATCCTGGACGAGGCGACTTCCTCGATCGATACCCGCACCGAGATGCACGTGCAGGCGGGCATGGATGCGCTGATGGCGGGACGCACGACGTTCGTGATCGCGCACCGGCTGTCGACGATCATGAACTCGAACTGCATCATGGTCGTGGAGGGCGGCCATATCATCGAGCGCGGCGATCACGATGAGCTGATTGCGGAGAAGGGTCGGTATTATCAGTTGTATACGGGCAATGCAGTGTCGGAGGGGTGACCGCTTTGCCGTACGCTCAGCGTTCCCTGAATAACAACGTCATACAAACTAAAAAAGCCTGGGGCGAAATCGCGGTTCGGTTACCGCGATTTCGCCCCTTGCTTTTTTGTTTTGTCTGACGGTTATTCATGGTCACGCTTCGAGAACGGCAAAAGCGGTCACCTCTCCGACACAGGAATCCGGCTGGTGCAGATGCCGCGGGCTTCGCATCAGCGGAGGAAGAAGAAACGGAGGCATAGCCGTTCAGGGAACGTTTCACCGTCCGCCGGCTGCCGCATCCTCCGTGCCCTCCGCGATCCGCCGCGCCACATACACGCCGCTCGCCGACGCGTGCGACAGCGAATGCGTCACGCCGCTGCCGTCGCCGATGACATACAGGCCTTCATGGGCGGTCTCGAGGTTCTCGTCGATCGCGACCTCCATGTTATAGAACTTTACTTCGACACCGTAGAGCAGGGTGTCGTCATTGGCCGTACCGGGCGCGATCTTATCCAGTGCGTAGATCATTTCCACGATATCGTCCAGGATGCGCTTCGGCAGCACCAGACTGAGGT
>CAYLPO010000477.1:0-1524 GCA_964385575.1 uncultured Lachnospiraceae bacterium
CGCACGATCGGTGCGACGGCGCTCGCCGACATGGCAGCCGCCCTTGAAGAGGCCGGCCTTCCTGTTTGGACGCGGCGGCGAGGAACTGGATCTTCTGGCGGAAAACGGGATCCCCTTTGAGGTCGTCCCGGGCGTGACGAGCGCCTTTGCAGTGCCCGCCTACAACGGCATTCCGGTGACGCACCGGGACTGCTGCTCCAGCGTGCATATCATCACGGGACACCGCCGGGCGGGAGAAGACTACGATATCGACTTTGAGGCGCTTGTGCGCACAAGGGGGACGCTGATCTTCCTGATGGGGATCGCGGCGCTCCCGGACATCTGTGCGGGACTGCTTGCCGCGGGCATGGATCCGGATATGCCGGCTGCCGTGCTTGAGAAGGGAACTACGGCCGCGCAGCGGCGCATCAGCGCGACGCTCTCCACGCTGGAGGCGGAATGCACGGAGAAACAGGTACAGACACCGGCGATCATCGTCGTTGGCAGAGTGTGCGCGCTGGCAGACGGTTTTTCCTGGTTCGACAGGCGGCCGCTTGCCGGGACCCGCGTGCTGGTCACGCGGCCGAAGGAGTCCTCCTCCCGCCTCGCATCCATGCTGCGGGAGCGCGGTGCGGAGGTCTTGGAGATCCCGGCGATCCGCACGGAGCCTCTGGCGAACGACGGCGTGCAGCGGGCGTGCATGGAGGAGCTGCAGAACGGCGGATACGGCTGGCTTGTGTTTACCAGTCCGGCCGGAGTGCGGATCTTTTTTGAGAAGCTCATGGAGACCGCCGACGTGCGGGCGCTCGGACGGGTGTGTATCGCCGCCATCGGGCAGGGCTCGCAGAAGGAACTTCTGAAATACGGCGTAAAGGCGGACTTCATCCCAACCGTATTCGACGGCGAAACGCTGGGCAGGGAACTGGTAGAGGTCTGCGAACCCGGTTCAAGGATCCTGATCCCGCGCGCAAAGATCGGCAACCCGGAGCTTGTGCGTGAGCTGGAGGCGGGCGGACATACCGTCACGGATCTGCCGATCTACGACACCGTCTATGCGCGGCCCCGCATGATCGACGAGAGGGCGGCCTTCATCGGCGGCGACCGCGATCTTGCGGTCTTCACGAGCGCATCCACGGTGCGCGGCTTTGCCGCTGCGGCGGGAGAGGACGCGGACCTCGCGAAGGTGAACGCCGTCTGCATCGGAAAGCAGACAAAGGCGGCGGCCGACGCGCTCGGCATGCGCACCTGGATGGCGGAGAAGGCGACGCTCGCGGCGCTTGCCGACTGTACGGAGCGCGCAGCGGCGGAGCTGGCGGAGTGCAGGTAAAAAGACATATCACCGGAAACTGTACCGGACGAAGATAAAAAAGAGGAGGTATTACTGATTATGAGAGGAATCGCGTATGGCGTGGGCGTGGGCCCGGGCGATCCGGAACTGATGACGCTGAAGGCCTGCCGGCTGATCCGGGAGAACGACGTGATCGCCGTTCCCGGCAAGGTGGCAAAGGAGACCGTAGCTTACAAGATCGCGGTGCAGTCGGTGCC
>CAYLPO010000478.1:0-1522 GCA_964385575.1 uncultured Lachnospiraceae bacterium
CGATGTCATGGGCGATCTGAACAAGCGCCGCGGCAGAGTTCTGGGCATGAACCCGCTGGATGGCGGCAAGCAGGAACTTCTGGCCGACATCCCCGTGTCCGAGCTGTTCGGCTATACGACGGACCTGCGTTCGATGACCGGAGGTATCGGTGAGTTCTCTTATGAGTTTGCCCGCTATGAGCAGGCACCTGCGGATGTTCAGCAGAGAGAGATCGACGCGAAGGTTGCGGATGACGACGAAGACTGATACAGATAATGAGCCCGGTCCGTCTCAAGGATCGGAACGGATCCGGCGCATGGGCCGGATCGAATAACAGGATGATTTCGCCCTCTCTGCCGGAGTGCCGGTCACGGCATTTACGGTGGGGAGGGCGTACCCCTACGGAGGCATAACATGGCTGCACCTTATAACCATACAGAGATCGAGAACAAATGGAATGCGTACTGGAAAGAGCATCCCATTAACACCGATGAGACGAAAGAAAAGTATTACTGTCTGGACATGTTCCCGTATCCCTCGGGAAACGGTCTTCATGTGGGCCACTGGCGCGGATACGTGATCAGTGACGCCTGGAGCCGTTATAAGCTGATGCAGGGGTATCACGTGATTCATCCCATGGGTTGGGATGCGTTCGGCTCGCCTGCGGAAAACTACGCGATCAAGACCGGCCGTCACCCGGCCGTCACGACTGCGGAGAATATCGCGCATATTAAGGAACAGATCAGCCAGATCTCGGATCTGTATTACTGGGACCGCGAGGTGAACACGACGGATCCGGGTTTCTATAAGTGGACCCAATGGATCTTTGTGCAGATGTTTAAGAAGGGTCTCGCCTATGAAAAGGAGATGCCCATCAACTGGTGCCCTTCGTGTCAGACCGGAATCTCGAACGAGGATGTCGTAGGAGGGCGCTGCGAGCGATGCGGAAGCCCCGTCACGAAGCGGAACATGCGCCAGTGGATGCTGAAGATCACGGCGTATGCGGACCGCCTGCTGGACGATCTGCAGGAGCTCGAGTGGCCGGAAAAGGTCATTAAGATGCAGTCCGACTGGATCGGCCGTTCCTACGGCGCCGAGGTGGATTTCAAGGTCGACGGCACGGATGAGACGCTGACGGTCTACACCACACGTCCGGATACGCTCTACGGTGCCACGTTCATGGTCATGGCCCCCGAGCTTCCGCTGGCGGCGACGCTTGCCACGCCGGAACAGAAAGAGGAAGTGGATGCTTATATTGAGGCGACGTCCATGCGCTCCTCTGTTGACCGTATGCAGGATAAGGAAAAGACCGGCGCCTTCACCGGTCGCTATGCGGTGAATCCGCTGAACGGGAAGAGGATCCCCATCTGGCTCTCGGATTACGTCCTTTCCGATTACGGTACCGGCGTGATCATGTGCGTGCCCGCTCATGATGAGCGCGACTTTGACTTCGCAAAGAAGTTCGGTCTGGAGATCATCCCCGTGATCTCGCCGGACGGTGAGGAACATGAGCTGACCGAGGCCTATATCGGCACCGGCATC
>CAYLPO010000479.1:0-1503 GCA_964385575.1 uncultured Lachnospiraceae bacterium
CCTCCGGTCCGCTCGATGAGGAGCGCTCAATCCCCGACGTCTACGGTGCGGGCCGCTGCCCCGCATACATGATCCAAGCTTACGACGCTCGTGGGCGCCCTCATCTTGCAGACCTCCGGTCCGCTCGATGAGGAGCGCTCAATCCCCGACGTCTACGGTGCGGGCCGTCGCCCCGATCATCTCGCAAACTCTCGCTTCGTTCGAGTTCGCTCGATGAGGAGCGCCGACCCTATGATCCCAGTAAGAAAAACGCCCGGAAGAGTAAACTCTTCCGGGTCGTTTTCTTTCTGTGATCGCACCGTAGACTTAGATCATGTTTTCATGCCTGCTAATCAAATCTTCCTGGCAATCCTTACTCAACTCAATAAAGTACGCCGAATACCCCGCGATTCTCACCACAAGGTTCTTATACTCATCGGGGTTCTCCTGCGCCGCCCTCATCTTCTCCGTCGACACCACGTTGAACTGGGCCTCCGCACCGCCGTCCTCCATATACGCCTTCACGGTATCACGCAGCTTCGCAATGCCATCCTCCCGCGACAGCGCCGTCGGATGGATCCGGATATTCAGGCACACACCGTCCATGAACTTCGAATGGTCGTAGCACAGCGAACTCGAGAAGATCGCCGTCGGACCGTTCTTATCCGCGCCCTGCGTCGGCGACGCAGCATCCGCGATGGGCGTGCCTGCCTTCCGGCCGTTCGGCGTCGCCCACGTCGTGTAGCCCTGGCCCACGTGATCCGCCGCGCCGTACAGACCGGCTTTGAACGTCCGGCTCCGCATGGAATAGCACTTCTTGCAGATGTCATAGTAGGCATTGATGACGTAGGTCATTTCCTCATCCGCATAAGGGTCATTATTTCCGAAGAACGGAACTTCGTTAATGATCCGCTGCCGCAGCGACTCGTATTCCTTTCCTTCCCAGTTCGCCATGACCGCGTCATACAGCTCCTTCAGCGTGCAGTAGTCGTGGTCGAAGCACATGTACTTGATGGTCGCGAAACTGTCTGCCACGGTCGCCAGACCCGTCGCCGTGCCGCCGTAGCTGTTATACTTCGCGCCGCCCGCGGTCACGTCCAGGCCCTTCTCCATGCAGCCCTCTACCGAGATGGAGATGATCGGGTGCGGCGTATACTGCTGGACGATGTTCTCCAGATAGTTATTGATGGAAACCTGCGCCTTCGTGTAATACTCGGCCAGCTGCCGCCACGCCTCGCGTACCTCGTCCATGCTCTTCTTCTCATAGAGGAAGCCGGTGTGGATAGGGCTCTGGTGGCCGTTCATGGGGTTCTTGCCGTCGTTCAGCGAAGACGCCAGCAGCGTGCTGTAATGGATGGACGAATGGGGCGGGGCCACGCCGTTGCACGCGGCATAGTCATTGCCCGAACCCGTGATCTCCTGGCAGCCGATGATCGCGTAGTCGCGCGCGTCCTCGAGCGTGAACCCGAGCTCCTTCATGATGCCGGGGATGATCACCTCGTCGTTCTGGAACAGCGGCAGGCC
>CAYLPO010000480.1:0-1500 GCA_964385575.1 uncultured Lachnospiraceae bacterium
ACTCGACGCACCGCACGAGCATCTACAAGTGCGGCACGTTCAGCGCCTCCGACCATGTCGTACAGGGCGAGATCACCTGGGCCACGCCCGACGGCCGCAAGACCGGCGAACCCATCGCGGACGCCTCGAGCCCCGCGCAGGGCCGGGATGTGAACGGGCCCACCTCGGTGTTCAACTCGTCCACGCACTTCGATCACTCCCGCTTTATGGACGGCATGGCATTGAACCTGAAGATCCACCCGACCGCATTGACTGCGGAGGACGGCGTTACGAAGCTCGAAAACATCACGCAGGCCTACTTTGAGAACGGCGGCATGGAGGTCCAGTACAACATCCTGGACAATAAGACGCTGAAGAAAGCTCAGGAGAACCCCGACGCGTATCATAACCTGGTGGTACGCATCGCCGGCTTTTCGGCGTACTTTGTGGATATGACCGAGCAAATGCAGAACGATATTATCTCACGTTACGAGCATACGATCTGAGAAGTGCGTTGATTTCCCGGTTTCGTATACCTATAATGGTTTTGTACTTATTTTTGTCCTTATTTATATATATTGTTAATTAATTCATAGCTAGGAGGTGCCTTTATGTATAACTTCCGCCCTGTCTCTGCCCGCATGCAGGAAATGAAACAGTGTGTCCGCGAGCGTATTTTCCACATCGACTCCGAATGCTGCCGCATCATCACGGATGCCAACAAAAAATACGAGAGCGTCATCCCGGTCATCCGGAACGCGCTCCTGTTTAAGGCGATGTGCGAAGAAATGACCACGCGTGTCGAGCCGCATGAAGTGCTGGTCTCGAACAACACGCGGTTTTTCTGCGGACCTCGTCTCGATCCCCGCTGGGGCGGCGGCATGATGTATGTCATGCTCGCGGACCAGGGTGTATGGAAGCTCGGCGATGACGGCCTGTATCATAACCCGGACACCGATGAGCTCCGTTTCGTCATGGATCCGGAGGACTGCGAAGCGCTGCGTGAGATGGGCGCCTACTGGAAAGGCAAGACCGTCGGCGAGATGGCGGCCGCCTGGCAGCCGGAAGGCTTTGACGAGATCTGCCGGCTCGGCGTCCGCTCGTTCGGCGAGGGCATGCCGCTGGTCATGATGCCTGCCGGCCACTCCACGCCCGGTTATAAGAAGCTCCTCACCCGCGGCTACGCCTCCATCCGCGACGAAGCGCGCCGCTGGATGGACGAGCACCGCAACAACCTCATGGGCGACGATGTGAATAAGTACATGTTCTACCAGTCCGTCGAGATCGTCTGTGAGGGCGCCATCACCATGATGAAGCGCTACGGAGAGGCCTGCCGCGCCGCCGCGGAGGCGTGTGCGGATCCCGCGCGCAAGGCCGAGCTGCTCGGCATGGCGGATGACCTCCTGTACATCTCGGAAAATCCCGTGAAGACCTTCCGCCAGGCCTGCCAGCAGACCCTGCTCTACGTGAAGATGCTGACCATGTCCGGCATGACCGACATCGGCTCGTTCGGCCGCTTCG